>JAJECB010000440.1 GCA_022822245.1 Gammaproteobacteria bacterium | reverse complement strand
AGACGGCCGCGCGGGCGGGCGGGCGGCGGCACGGAGACCGCGGCTCGCCCCCGGGGCACCCGGGGGCGAGCCGCGACCGCGTAGCGGCCGCCCGCTACGCGGTTCTTCCTATTCGATCATCTTGTAGGTCAGGCCGACGTCCACCTGGTTGCCGTTGTGCAGCTTCTGGAACATGCCGGTCTTGTTGCCGTCCTTGTCCTCCGCCGAGTAGGTGATCGGGCCGAAGATCATCTCCGACTCGAAGCCCTCGATGGACTCCATCGCCGCGAGCAGGGACTCGCGGGTGAGGTCGCGTCCGGCGCGCTGGAGCGCCTCGACCACCACGCTCGCCCCGGTCACCCCCCACATGCTGTACGGGGTGAGCCTGACCTCGGGCGCGATGCCCGCGAGCTTGGCCTGCCACGGCTCCAGGTCCGGCGAATTCGGGTCGCGGGTGAAGGTCACCGTGTAGGCGTTGTCGATCGCCCCCGGAATGCCGACGTCCTTCTCGAGCTGCACGAGGTCGTTGATCGAGGTGTGGAGGATGATGGGGAGCTTGGTGAGCCCGTACTGGTGGGCGGCCCGGAGGAACACCGTCGTCGGCTTCGGGAAGAGGTCGGTGATGATGACGTCCGGGTTCGCCTTGGAGATGCGAAGGGCCTGCGGGGTCGCGTCGGCGGTCTCCGCGGTCATCTCCTCGTCGGCGACGGGGGTGATGCCGTACTCGGTGAGCTTGCTCATCACGCCGTCGTACTTGGCCTGCCCCCAGGCGTCGTGCTGGGCGATGATGGCGAAGCGCTTCGCGTTCGGGATGCTGCGCGCGAAGTCGGCCTGGAGCACGCCTTCGTAGCCGGCGCGAAGGGAGGTGCGAAAGAGGCAGCAGTTCGGCTGCATCGTGATCTTGTCGTTGGTCGCCCCCCAGACGGAGAACGGCACGCCGTTTTCGAGCACGACGTCGCGGTAGGACAGGATCTCGTTGCTGCACCCGCCTGAGGCGAGCATGAAGACCTCGTGGTCGTGGATCGCCTTCTTGACGGCGGGGATGCCCATCTCGGCGGTGCAGCCGGTGTCTTCCTCGACCCACTCGATCGTGCGGCCGTGAATGCCGCCCGCCTCGTTGGCCGCGGTCCACACCGCCTTCGCGCCGGTGGACATGCCGATGCCGACGGTGGCGCCGCCCGGGCCGGTGAGGGGGACCATGAGGCCGATCTTGATGGTGGTGTCCGTCACTCCGGGCGTCTCGGCGGCCGCGGTGGTGCCGGCCACCAGGGCGAGCGCGCACCCCAGCGCGGTGGCGGCGCGTTTCAGCGTGTGTGTCCTCATCGGGAACCTCCTGATTCTTCTGGAGTCGTGGCGAGGGCGCGCCGGTCGGCGCGCCCGGGAAGCCGGACGGCGTGCACGTCTCGTCCCGCCGGTTCGCCGGGCATCATGCGAGGGAAACGGAGCTCTGGGCCGGCAACCGACATTGAGGGCGAAGGACTCACCGTCCGGACGAGTGCCCGCCGGATGGTTTCACAGCCCCTGAATCTTTGTCAACAATCTACTCTCAACAACCGAACGTCCCGAATCCGGGTGAGAGAAATGGGCTGTCTCCACCCAGTCCTTTGGCGCATCCGACAGGGACTCCTTGCCCGTTCCCTGAGGAGGGCAGATCGAAGAAGATCATCGCCGACAATGCGAAGATCCGATCCGCGGGGGTCTCGCCGGAAGACCACGCACCTCTGACAGGAACAAGGGATCATGAAGACGCTATCGCGAATAACCCTCGACCCCGCCGTCATGGGCGGCAAGGCGTGCATTCGGGGACTGCGGGTGACGGTAGGAACGGTCGTTGGTCTTCTGGCGTCGGGCCGCTCTCCGGAGGAAATCCTCGAGGCATACCCCTATCTTGAGCGGGAAGATATCGGCCAGGCCCTGGCCTACGCTGCATGGAGGCTGGAAGAACGGGAGGTTCTGCCGATCTGAGCGACTGCCGTGTTCGGGACTCCTTCGCCGGCGCTGGCGGAGTGAGTTTCGTCACACGCGTATCGAGACGTACTTCACGGTGGTGAACTCCTCGATGCCCCAGTGGCCGCCCTCGCGTCCGAGCCCGCTCTCCCCGACGCCCCCCATGGGCACCTCGGTGCCTTGCGGGCGCCGGTCGTTCACCCCCACGAAACCACAGCGGAAGACCGCCGCGGTCCGGAACGCACGGGCGAGGTCGCGGGTGTAGCAGTAGGCGGTGAGGCCGTAGGTCGCGTGGTTGACGTCCCGGAAGAGCTCGTCCTCGGTGCGGAAGCGGACGAACGCGGCGAGCGGGCCGAAGGTCTCCTCGTGCATGACGAGCATGTCGGGGGTGGCGTCGATGAGGGCGGTCGGGACGTGGTAGTGCCCCCGCCGGTCCGCGAGGCGCCCGCCACCCGGGCCGCCGCTGCCGTCGCCGCCGCCGAGGAGCCGGGCGCCCTTGTCGAGGGCGTCGCGGATGTGGCGCTCGGTCTTCTCGATCGCGCCTTCGTTCTGGAGCGGCCCCATGGTGGTCGCGGGGTCCATCCCGTCCCCGACGACGATTCCCTCCATGCCGGTGAGGAAGCGCTCGAGGAACGGCTCCGCGATCGACTCGTGGAGGAACATCCGCGCCGGGCACGAGCAGGTCTGGCCCGCGTTGGTGAACTTGCGCGCGAGGAGGTCGCCCGCCGCGAGGTCGAGGTCCGCGTCGTCGTGGACCACGAAGGGCGCGTGCCCGCCGAGCTCCATGGTCATCCCCTTCATGAGCGCGCCCGCCTGCCCGCCGAGATGCCGGCCGACGGCCGACGAGCCGGTGAAGGTGACGTGCCGCATCGCGGGGTGTTCGAGGAGGGTCCGGCAGCTCTCGTTCGAGCGGGTCGTGGTGATGACGTTCATCACCCCCGGTGGAAGGCCCGCCGCCTCGAAGAGCCGCGCCGCGGCGAGGGCGCTGAACGGGGTCTCGCGGTGCGGCTTGACGACGAGGGGGCAGCCGGCGGCGAGGGCCGGCGCGCCCTTGCGGGTGATCATCGCGAAGGGGTCGTTGCCGGAGCTGACGAGCAGGGTCGGCCCCGCCGGCTCGCGGAAGACGAGCTGATACTTGGCCGGATCCTGCGCGGGCACGATCTCCCCGTAGAGGCGGCGCGCCTCCGCCGCGTACCAGCGCACGAAGCTCACCCCGTAGTCGATCTCGCCGCGGGACTCCTCGAGGGGCTTCCCCTGCTCCAGGGTAATGAGGTGCGCGAGCGCCTCGCGGTGCTCCACCATGAGGTCTGCGGCCCGGAGGAGGACCGCCTCGCGCTCGACGGCCGGCGTCGCCGCCCATCCGGGGGCGGCCCGCCCCGCCGCGTCGGCCGCGAGCGCGGCCTCGGCCGGATCCCGATCCGGGACCCGGCCGATGACCTCCAGGTTCGCGGGGTTGGCGACCTCGATCGCGCGGTTGGAGGAGGGCTCCACCCATTGGCCGTCGACGAGGTTGGCGGCGAGCGATTCGGGAACGAGCTGCATGTGGGTCTCCGTCGGTTGCGAGGACGTCGGGCGCCCCGGCGCGGGTGGGGTCAGCCCGCGGCGTAGCCGCCGTCCACGTTGAGGGTGACGCCGGTCACGAACGCGGCCGCGGGGGAGGCGAGGAAGAGGGCCGGCCCCGCGAGGTCCGCGGGCTCGCCCCAGCGACCCATCGGGGTGCGGGCGACGACGGCCGCGAAGTGCTCGGGGTCGCTTCGCCCGACCGCGGTGCCGGCGGTGGCGACGAACCCGGGGGCGATGGCGTTGACCCGCACGCCGTGCTCGGCCCAGGCGATCGCGAGGGACTTGGTGAGCTGGTGGACGCCGGCCTTGGCTGCCCCGTAGGCGGGCACCTTCGGGCTCCCGACGTGTCCGTACATCGAGCCGATGTTGATGATGCACCCGCGGCTCGCCTTCAAGTGCGGAAGGAGGGCGAAGCACAGGCGATAGGTGCCGGTGAGGTTCAAGTCGACGAAGCGTTCGAAGGGCGCGACCCCGGGCGGCTGGCCGCGTTCCGACCCGCCCGCGCAGTTGACGAGGACGTCGAGCCGTTCGGTGCGGGCGGCGAGGGCCTCGACCGCCGCGGTGTCGGTGACGTCGAGCCGTTCGTAGGCGTGGCGGCCGCGCTCGGACGCGATCGGCTCGTCCTCGAGCCCGGTGATGGTGACCGCCGCCCCACCGGCCCGGAACCCGGCCGCGATCGCGGAGCCGATCCCGCCGAGGCTCGCCCCGACGACGAGCACCGTTCGCCCCGAGAAGTCGAAGCAGCGCGAGAGGTCCATCGGCGTCTCCATGGGGGCGGCGGCCCGGCCCGTGGTCGATTGTCAACATTGTACAATCGGGCGCGAGGACGAGTCGCGCGCGGCAGGCCGCGAACGGAGCCGGGGATGCCATGGCCGGGTTGACGGCGAACGAGATCGAGACCTACCGCCGGGACGGGCTGGTGGTGCCGTCGTTCCTCCTCGGCGAGGCGAAGCTCGCGCGGCTCGAGGCGGCCGTCGAACGCCTTGTCGCCGCGAATCCGGACGTTCCCCCCGAGTACCTCATCGGCCCCCACATCGCGCGGCCCGACGATCGTGATCCGGGCCTGCATCGGGAGTTCCTCGATCTGTGCCTCGACCCCGCGGTCCTGGACCTCGTGGAGTCCGTGATCGGGCCGGACATCGTCCTCTGGAGCAGCGGGGTGTTCTGCAAGCCCGCTGGTGTCGGGCGCGAGGTGCCGTGGCACCAGGACGGGCAGTACTGGCCCCTTCGCCCCCTTGCGACCTGCTCGGTGTGGGTCGCGATCGACGACTCGCTCCCCGACAACTCTGCATGCGCTACATCCCCGGCTCGCACGCGGCGCGGCGCCTCTACGCCCACGAGCACGCCGCGGGCGGAGACCTCGTCCTCAACCGGCGGGTCGCCCCCTCGGAGTTCGACCCCGCGTCCGCGCGGGACGATGCCCTCCGCGCCGGCGAGGTCTCCATCCACGACGTCTATCTCATCCACGGCTCCAACCCCAACCGGTCGGGGCGCCGGCGCGCCGGCTACGTCATGCGCTACTTCCCGGGCACCACCTTCTACGACCGGGAGATGGACGTGGGGCAGAGCTCGGACATCGGGGTCTCGGACTTTGCGAAGCGCCCGATCTGGCTCGCGCGCGGGGCGGACCGGACCGGTCGCAACGACTTCCGGGTCGGCCACCTGCCGGGCGAGGGGCCGCGTTCCGCCCCCCCGTCCCTCCCCGCGTCCGCGCCGCTTCGCTGCTGAGTCCGGGGAAGGGACCGGGGCGGCCGCGATGAAGGCCGCGAGCGGGCCGGAAGGGAAAGCGAGAAGGCGGGAGCGGGGCGGGTCGTCGGATGCAGGGGGACCGCTACGACTACGTCGTCGTCGGCGCGGGTTCGGCGGGGAGCGCCGTCGCCGCGCGCTTGAGCGAGGACCGTCGCCGCTCGGTGCTGCTCGTCGAGGCGGGGGGCAAGGACGACGCGTTCTGGATCCCGATCCCCCTCGGGGTCGGAAAGCTCTACAACGACCGGCGCCTCCACTGGCCGTACTCGACCGAGCCCGAGCCCGCCCTCGACGGCCGGCGCATGTACCTGCCCTCCGGTCGGGTGCTCGGAGGGTCGAGCAGCATCAACGGGCTTCTCTTCGTGCGGGGGCCGGTCGAGGAGTACGATCGGTGGCGCGACGCGGGCTGCCCCGGGTGGGGATGGGAGGAGGTCGCGCCGTACTTCCGGAGGCTCGAGCACTGCCCGGGCGGCGATCCCGTCCACCGCGGGCGGGGCGGCCCCATCGGGGTCTCCGACATGCCCCACCGCGACGCGCTGACCGAGGGGTTCCGCCGCGCGTGCACCGCGCTCCAGATCCCGGAGACCTCCGACTACAACGGAGCGCGTTACGAAGGGGTGGCCTACCTCCAGCTCTCCTCGTACCGGGGCCGCCGCTCGAGCGCGGCGGCCGGGTACCTGAGGCCGGCCCGTTCCCGCCGGAACCTCGAGATCGTCCTGAACTGCCGGGCCGGGTCGGTGGTGTTCGAGGAAGGGAGGGCGGCCGGCGTCGCCTGCCGGCTCCCGGATGGCTCGGCGCGGCGGGTGCGGGCGGCGCGCGAGGTGGTGCTTTCGGCCGGGGCGATGAACACCCCGCGCCTCCTCGAGCTTTCCGGGATCGGGGACGGGGAGCGGCTCGCCCGGCTCGGGATCGACGTCGTCCACCACCTCCCCGGGGTGGGAGAGAACCTCCAGGACCACATCAACACCCGCTTCGCCTACCGCTGCACGCGGCCCATCACGGTCAACGACGCGCTCCGGGACCGGTGGCGGGGGGCTGCGATGATGCTCCGCTACCTCCTCACCCGCCGGGGCCTCATGGCGACCCCCGGGGTGTCCGTGCACGCCCTCGTCAGGAGCCGTCCGGAGGCGGAGCGGGTCGATCTCAAGCTCCAGGTGACGCACCTGAGCGGCCGGACCCGCTACGCGATGACCGGCGAGCACGGCATCGACACCGTGTCCGGCTTCATGCTGGGCTCGACGCCGCTCCACCCGCGCTCGCGCGGATCGGTGCACGCCCGCTCCCGGGACGCCGACGAGCCCCCCGAGATCCGCGCGAACTACCTGAGCGACCCCGAGGACGTGCAGGTTGCGCTGCGGGGAGCGAGGTGGCTCCGGCGGATCGCGGCCGCGGATCCGATGCCGGCGCTCATCGCGGAGGAGCTTCGCCCGGGGCGCGGGGTGCGCGACGACGAGGCGCTGGTCGAGTACATTCGCGCGACCGCGGAGACGAGCTGGCATCCGGCCGGGACCTGCCGCATGGGCACGGGTTCGGACGAGATGGCGGTCGTCGACCCGCGGCTCCGGTTGCGGGGGGTGGCGGGGCTGCGCGTCGCGGACGCGTCGGTCATGCCCCACCTCGTGTCCCCCAACCCGAACGCGGTGGCGATGATGATCGGCGAGCGGGCCGCGGACCTCATTCGTGAAGATCATGGAGACTGAAATGGCGGAACGGGCGGCTTCGGGCGCGCCGTGCGACGAGACCGAGGCGCTGCTTCGCGTCGCGGAGCGGTGCATGCCGGGCGGGGTGCTCGGGCGGCACCGCTACCCGGCGGAGACGGACCACGTTCCGGTCGAGGGGAGCGGGGCGCGCATCGTCGACAGCCGGGGCCGGAGCTTCATCGACTACTCCTGCGGCGGCGGCTCCCTCATCCTCGGCTACGGCCACCCCGCGGTCGTCGAGGCGGTGCAGACCCAGGCCGCCCGCTCGATGCAGTTCGTGAGCATCCGCAATCCCCTCGCGATCCGGCTCGCGGAGCGCTTCACCGACATGGTCCGGTGGGCGGACCGGGTCCGTTTCGCCCTCTCGGGGGCGGAGGCGGTGATGTTCGCGCTGCGCCTCGCGCGCGCCTTCACCGGGCGGGAGAAGGTGCTCAAGTTCGACGGCGCCTACCACGGGAACTGCGACTACGGCCTGTGGAACGCGGGGTCCGCGGCGGACGGGGTGGACGGGGCGGACGGGCCCGGGTCGAGCTCCGCGGCCGCGGTTCCGGGCTCGGCCGGGATCCCGCGGGCGATCGAGGACCTCGTCCTCGTCGCCCCCTACAACGACCTCGAAGCGGCGCGTCGCATCGTCGAGGCGGAGTGGCGCTCGCTCGCCGCGGTCATCGTCGAGCCCGTGCAACGCAGCTACGCCGCCCACCCGGAGTTCCTCGCCGGCCTCCGCGAGCTCTGCACCGCCCACGGCGTCGCGCTCGTCTTCGACGAGGTGGTGACGGGCTTTCGCCACGCGCTCGGGGGCGCGGCGGAGGTCTTCGACGTCGATCCCGACCTCGGCGCCTTCGGCAAGGCGCTCGGGGGCGGGGTGCCCATCTCGGCCGTCGCGGGACGGGCGGAGGTCATGGACCACGCCGACCCGCGGCGCGGCGGCGCGGCCTCCGGCTACGCCTACGTCACGACCTCCCAGGCCGGGAACCCCCTCGCGGCGGCGGCGGCCCTCGCCACCCTCGGCGAGATCGCCCGTCCCGGCGTGCTCGAGGCGATGCACGCGAGCGCCGAGGCCCTGAAGGAGGGGCTCCGGGACCGCATCCGGCGGCGCGGGCTCGAGGCCCGGGTCGTCGGCTTCGGTCCGCTCTGGGACATCGCCTTCTCGCGCGAGGCCATCTTCGACCAGCGAAGCGCCGCGCGGGCCGACGCGGAGCGGCTCATGCGCTTCCACCTCGGCCTCATCCGGCACGGGGTCATGGTGCGCGCGGGGGGGCGGAGCTACTTCTCGACCGCCCACCGCGAGAGCGAGATCGAAGAGACCCTCCGCGCCGCGGAGCGCGCCCTCGATGAGCTCTGACCCGAACGTCGGCGCGCGCGTGGCGGACGGCCGGCGCGGCGGGATGGAGCGGGTCGAGGGCTCGGGCCCGCTCTCCGTCTGCGTGGACATCGGGGGGACGTTCACCGACGTCGTCCTCATGAACGGGGCGGGGGCGGCGCTCGCCTCGGAGAAGGTCCTGACGACGAGCGGGGACCTCTCGTCGGGGGCCATCGAGGGGGTCCGGCGGCTCCTGCGTGCCAGCGGGGTCGACCCGGCCGCGGTCGGCGAGGTGGTCCACGCGACCACCCAGACCTCGAACACGGTCATCGAGCGGACCGGGGCGCGCACCGCCCTCGTCACGACGGCCGGCTTCCGCGACATCCTCGAGCTCGGCCGGGAGTCCCGCTACGACGTCTACGACCTCTTCATCGAGCTTCCCGCGCCCCTCGTGCCGCGGCCCCTTCGCCTCGAAGTCGACGAGCGCCTCGCCGCGGACGGCCGGGTCGAGCGCGCGCCGGACCCGGGAGCCGTCCGGGGGCTCGCGCGCCGCCTCGTGGAGGAGGGGGTGGAGGCGGTCGCGGTCTGTCTCCTCCACGCCTACCGGAACCCGGTCAACGAGCGCGCGGTCCGCGATTCGCTCCGCGCGGGCGGGTTCGAGGGGCCGGTGGTCCTCTCGAGCGACGTCTGCCCCGAGATCCGCGAGTACGAGCGCGCCGCGACCACCGTCGCCAACGCCTACGTCTACCCCCGGATTGCGGCCTACCTCCGCACCTTCGAGCGGCGGCTCCGCGAGGAGGGGGTCGGCGGCTCGCTCAGCCTCTTCTCGTCCTACGGCGGGCGGCTCACCCCGGCCGCGGCGGAGCGCCGACCGGTCGAGATGCTCGAGTGCGGGGCGGCGGCGGGGGTGCTGACGGCGGCCGCGACCGCGAAGCAGGTCGGCTGGCCGCGGGCCCTCTCCTTCGACATGGGGGGGACGACGGCGAAGGCCGCGATCGTCCGGGACGGACGGCCCCGCCTCGCGCGGAGCTACGAGGTGGCGCGGCTCGCGCGGTTCATGGCGGGGAGCGGGCTCCCGGTGACCGCGAGCGCGGTGGACCTCATCGAGATCGGGGCGGGGGGCGGCAGCATCGCGGCCGTCGACACGCTCGGGCTCGTGACGGTCGGGCCGCAGAGCGCG
>JAJECB010000160.1 GCA_022822245.1 Gammaproteobacteria bacterium | reverse complement strand
ATCCCGAACCAATCGCGATGCGATCGACGTGCATCGCCGTCACGGAATCGATCGGAGGTGAAATCGATGAAAACACTCAATTGGCGCGGCACCCTCTGCGCGGCGTTTCTGTCCGCCGCGATGGCGTCGGCTCAGGCCGCGGACATCGTGATCGGGGTTCCCAACTGGCCCTCGGTCGCCGCGACCGCGAGCATTCTCAAGGTAGTGCTGGAGGACAACTTCGGCCTCGAGGTGGAGCTCCAGAACGGCACCAACCCGGTCATCTTCGAGGCGATGGACTCGGGCAGCATGCACGTGCACCCGGAAGTCTGGCTGCCCAACCAGGCAAATCTCCACGAGAAGTTCGTGAAGACGAAGGGCACGGTCAGGATGAGCCCCAACGGCGTTCCGTCGTTCCAGGGGATGTGCGTGACCAAGGCGACGGCCGAACGGACCGGGATCAAGCACATCGCCGATCTGGCCGATCCGGACATGGCGAAGAACTTCGACACCAACGGCGACGGCCGCGGCGAAGTCTGGATTGGGGCGTCAGGCTGGGCGTCGACGAACGTCGAGAAGATCCGCGCCAAGAGCTACGGATACGACGAGACGATGGAGCTCCTGGAAATGGACGAGACGTTGGCGATGGCGAGCGTCGACGCGGCGGTCGCGAAGGACGCCGACCACGTCTTCTACTGCTACACGCCCAACCACCTCTTCGCGATGCACGATCTGGTGATCCTTGACGAGCCCGAGTACGACGCGTCCAAGTGGACCGTCATTCAGCCCACCGACGATCCCGAGTGGCTTGAGAAATCGGACGCTCCGGTCGCCTGGGACCTCGCGTATCTGCACGTGCACTACGCGGCCTCCCTGGAGGAGTCGCATCCGGAAGCCGCCGCAATGCTCGGCAACGTCAAGCTGACCACGGATCTCGTGTCCGGAATGACGTTCGCCCTCGTGGTCGACAAGGCCGATCCGAACGACTACGCCGTCCAGTGGGTGAAGGACAACGCCGCGGTGGTGGATGCCTGGATGAAGTAAGCGCCGCGAACCGGCCAGTCACGCGTGTCCGGGCCCTTGCAGGTGGAGTCGGCGCGCGCCACGGTCGAACCCTTGAGCGGGCAACGAGGCATGCGACGGGCGATGCCGGCGGTGTCGCCCGTACGCATGGATCTGTCCAGTGCCGGAATGCAATTCGCATGACCACCCCTCTCCCCAAGCCGCGCCCCTGGGGCATCACGAACGACTACGGACCGCTCAGGGACGTGCTCCTCGGCACTCCCGAGTTCTACCGCTGGACCGATGCGGGTCCAATCGCGATGCGCACGCTCAACAACCGGGAGTACACGGGGCTCGAGTTCAACCTTCAGACGGCGATGTCGCAGCACGCCGAGATGGTGTCGATCTACGAGACCAACGGGGTCAGGTGCCACTACCTGGACGCCGACGAAGACCTCCATCGCAATTTCTTCGCCCGCGACTCGAGCGCCATGACTCCGTGGGGTGCGCTCATCTGCCACATGCAGCTCAAGAGCCGTCGTGCCGACTACGTGACCGCCATCCGTTTCTACCAGGACAACGAGATCCCCATCTGGCGCTACGCGACCGCCGGTCACTTCGAAGGCGGGGACTTCAACATCCTGGAACCCGGGCTCGTGCTCATCGGCTACAGCGGAGAGCGTTCCGAGCGAGAGGGCTCGGAGCAGGTAGCGGGTTGGGTGCGAGACGGGGGATGGGAGGCGGTGGTCGCACCCATCTCGCGGGACTTCGTCCACATGGACGGGCTGGTGGTGCCGCTCGCGCCAAAGCTGCTCGTGGCCTGCCTGGACGCGATGGAGGACTGGTTGGTGGAGTTGCTTCGCGGGCGAGGGTTCGAGTTCGTGGAGGTGGGCTACGCGGAGGCAAGGAACCTCGGCGTCAATCTTGTCGCCCTCGGCAACGACCGCGTGCTCTCGATGCGCGCGTCGCGAAGTCTGAACGAGCGCTTGCGGGCCATGGGGTTCGAGGTCTTCGATCCGGACATGTCGATGTTCACCCTGGGTGGAGGCGGTGTCCATTGCCTCTGTCAGGCACTTCGCCGCGACGAGGCATAGGGCACGAGCGGTCCGTGCCAACCGGGGAAGCAGACCGGATGGCCGATCGGTCGCGTCGACGGTACGGCGGGCTCGCGCCGGGGGCAGGTCCGTAGCGGCCGGAGTCATCCCGATTGAGTGAACCCGTCATCAGACTGGACGGCGTGTGGAAGATCTTCGGGACGCGGGTCGACGAGGCCATGTCGGCGATCGTGCGGGAGGGACTCGACAAGGCCGAGGTGCTCGAGCGGTTCCAATGCGTGGTCGGCATCGCGGACTGCTCGTTCGAGGTCCCGCGCGGAGAGATCTTCTGCGTCATGGGGCTGTCGGGCTCGGGCAAGTCGACCATGGTGCGCCACATCAATCGACTGATCGAGCCCACTTCCGGACGCATCGAGGTGCTGGAAAGGGATGTGCTTGCGCTCGGCGAAGGGGAGCTGAGGGAGCTCCGCGCCGCGCACATCGGCATGGTGTTCCAGCACATGGCGCTGTTCCCCCACCGCACGGTGCGCGACAACGTCGCGTTCCCCCTTCAAGTACAGGGAGAGCCGAAGTCGAGGCGCTGGGAGGTCTCCCAGCGCTGCTTGAGCCTCGTCAATCTCGACGGCTACGAGGACCGGTTCCCGAGCGAGCTCTCGGGCGGCATGCAGCAGCGCGTGGGGCTCGCCCGCGCACTCGCCTCCGACCCCGAGGTGCTGCTGATGGACGAGCCGTTCTCCGCCCTCGACCCCCTGATCCGGCGCCAGCTCCAGGAGCAGTTCATGGCCCTCTCGGCCGAGCTCGACAAGACCACCGTCTTCATCACCCACGATCTCGACGAGGCGATCCGCATCGGCAGCCGGATCGCAATCATGAAGGACGGCCGGATCGTGCAGATCGGAACCCCGGAAGAGATCGTGACGGATCCGATCGACGACTACGTGCGCGACTTCGTGGAGGGGATCTCCACCCTGAAGCTGCTCTTCGCCCACTCCATCATGGCGCCCATCGACGCGTACCGGCCCCGCCCGGGGGAGGACTTGAGCCTGGCCCCCAGGACTCCGCACGACACCGATCTGAGCGGGCTGATCGACCAGTCGACCGCGACCGACCAGCCCATCGTGATCACCGAGGGCGGCAGGGACGTGGGGGTCATCGACAAGGCCACGCTGCTTGCGGGAATCAAGGGTGGTGACAACTGATGCGAGAGACCGGACTTTCCGCGCCGCCGAACCGGTTCGCGACCCGGGTGGACGAGTTCGCCGACGCCGGACACGCGTACTACGCCCGCGAGTTCGAGAAGATCCAATCGGCGGCCGGGCTCCCCCGGTCGTGGAATACGCTGGCTGCCCTCGCCGGGCCATTCTGGGCCGCCGCGCGCGGGCTGTGGGGAATGTTCTGGACGTTCCTGGTCCTCGAGGTGCTCGCCCTGGTTCAGATCGGGCGGGGCTGGTGGGGCGAGCTCGGGGCCGACAAGCTCGCCCGGCTGGAGAAGCTTGGCGCCAAGACTCAGGAGTTCCTCGCGAAGTACGAGGCGGCGAAGCTCGCGGGCGATCCGGACGCTGCTTCGTTCCTCAAGCGAGCGGAGAACCTCGAGAAGGTCGCCGTGCGCGTCGCCGAAGAGGCTGCGCTCGCCGCCCAGGGTGCGGTGACGATTCTCCTCGTCGGGATCGGGCTGCTGATCGGCCTTCGGCTGATTCAGGGCTTCTACGCCAACGTGCGCTACGAGAAGCAGTACCTGAGCTGGCGGGCGGATCCTTCAGGCACGGCCTCCGGGATGAGCTGGACCCGGGCGGCTCTCGGCGCACTGCTATGGATCGGGATCGTGCCCCTCACGCTCTACCGGTTCACGGTGGGCAGGATCGATCCGGGGCTCGAGCCGTACCTCACCGGTTTCCCTGTGGACAAGAAGCAGCTCTACGCACCGGTGTCCACCTGGATGGACGCGGGGTTCGACTGGCTCTCGGTCGAGGGTGCCGGCGTCTTCGACAGTGTCGTCGCCGCGATCACCACGGTGCTGAACGGGCTCGAGACGGTGTTCGTCGACACCCCGTGGCCGGTGGTCATGACCGTCATCGTCGTTGTCGCGTGGCGGCTCGCGGGCCCTCGCGTCGCGGTGTTCACCGCGACCGCGCTCGCCTACCTCGCCCTGTTCGGCCTGTGGGAAACGAGCATGGTGACCGTCTCCCTTCTGGGTGCCGCCGCATTCCTCTGCATCCTGCTCGGGATCCCGCTCGGGATCTGGTTCGGCAAGAACCAGAAGGCCTACAACGCGGCCCTCCCGGTGCTCGACTTCATGCAGACGATGCCCGCCTTCGTCTACCTGATTCCGATCATCGCCTTCTTCGGGACCGGTAAGCCGCCGGGGGTGCTGGCGACCCTGGTGTTCGGGATGCCGCCGGTCATCCGTCTGACCGCACTCGGGATCCGCGGCGTGCCGGGAAGTACCAAGGAGGCCGCGGTCGCGTTCGGCTGCACCCGGTGGACGCTGCTCCGGGACATCGAGATCCCGCTCGCGATGCCGTCAATCATGACCGGCGTCAACCAGACCATCCTGATGTGTCTTTCGATGGTGGTCATCGCATCGCTCATCGGGGCGAAGGGCCTGGGGCAGGACGTGCTCATCGCGCTCCAGTACGCTGCCAAGGGTCAGGGCATGCTCGCCGGTCTGGCAATCCTGTTCTGCGCGATGGTCATCGACCGCATCGTGCAGGGGCACTACCGGCGCGCTTCGTCGCGTCATCGGTCAGGCCACTAGGCCGGGAACCGCAAGCCATCAGATGCGAATGACCGAAGCACGCGAGGTTCAGGCGGTAGTCGACGAGGTGCACCGGCGCATCGACTGGAGTTGATCCGGCTATGCAGAGCTCTGCATAGTCGGGTTATGTTGAGGATGCGATTATGTTGCTGCACCCGCGATTCGTCTGGCATGGCGCGGCGGAAGCCGGAGAATCCGCCACATAATGAATAGGTTCTTATCGGTCGTGCGAAGCAGGACCGATAAGAACCTATTCATAACCCCACCCCGGCGCAACTCCCCCGCGCGCCACGCCGAGAACATGACGGCGCCCGCGGCACCCGGCGGAAGGATGCGCTTTGAGAAGCCGGTGCGGCACCCAGCTCACCGCAACGGGCAGGGAGATCTGCGGATCGGCCGGCCAGAACCCGGAACGCACCAAGTAGACCCGCGCCGGCGAGTCTCCGGCAATCGAGCTGAACTGACTGAGCCCCGCGATCCGATGGGCGAGAGCCGACGAGTCCATGGTCGCAAACATAGCGCGATAATGGCCGTTCCAGCCTCGACGGAGCAAGCGCAGCCATGTGCGGGCGGATCACGCAGGACCTCAACCTCAAGATGCTCTTCGTCCGCTACCGCCTCTCGGCAGCATCCCCGGCGCTCAACCTCAAGCCCCGCTAGACCGAAGTTCCCCGTGGTGAGATAGAGCAACTCATTGAAGCTGGTTCCAATTTTCAGGTTTTGGCCGGTCCCGGCACTGGGAACATTTCGATGAGTTGAGCGGCGCGGCGTTGGGTCTGGGTGGGCTCGGTGAGGAG
>JAJECB010000013.1 GCA_022822245.1 Gammaproteobacteria bacterium | reverse complement strand
CGCCCTGCCTGTGGCCGAAGGGCGAGCCGCTCAGGATCGTGGCCCACGCCGAAACCTCGAAGCTCAACCTGACCATCAAGTCCGCCGCGGAGTGGTTCAGCGCCTCCGGGGCCCTCGAGATCGACGAAGGCCGCACCCTCGATCTCAAGCAGTTGTTCGAGCTGCTCGACGCGAGCCCGGACTCCCGGTTCCTGGCTCTGGGGGACGGCGAGTTCATCGCCCTGACGGCGTCGTTCCGGCGCCATCTTGACGATCTGCGGGGCCTGTCCTCGCCGGCCGCACGCGGCTCGGTGCGCATCCCCGCCATGGCGGCGCTCGCGCTGCAGGACTTCGCCGAGGGCACGACCCTCGACGCGGACGCGGGATGGCGCGCGCTCGAGGATCGGCTGCGCGACGCGGAGGCGTTCGAGCCGGAGCTGCCGAGCACCCTGCGGGCGGAGCTCCGTCCCTACCAGCACGAAGGCTTCCGGTGGCTCGCGCGGCTCGCCCGGTGGGGAGCGGGCGCGTGTCTCGCCGACGACATGGGCCTCGGCAAGACCGTGCAGACCCTCGCGCTGCTGCTCGACCGGGCCCCGGACGGGCCGGCGCTGGTGGTCGCGCCGACCTCCGTGGTCGCCAACTGGCTCGACGAGGCGCGCCGCTTCACGCCCACCCTCAACGTCGTCGCCTACACCGGGGCCGCGTCCTCGCGCGCGGGAAGGCTCGATGACCTTGGACCCTTCGACGTCGTCGTCACCACCTACGGGCTGCTTCAGATCGACGCCGAAGCGCTCGCGGCCATCGACTGGCACAGCGCGGTGCTCGACGAGGCGCAGGCCATCAAGAACCCGGCGGCGAAACGCGCGCGGGCGGCGCGGAAGCTGAAGGCGCGCTTTCGCCTCGTGACCACCGGCACCCCGATCCAGAACAACCTGATGGACCTCTACTCGCTGTTCGGCTTCATCAACCCCGGGATGCTCGGCTCGACCGAGCACTACCGGCGCCGCTTCGCGTCGCCCATCGAGCGCGACGGAGACCCCGCGGCGCGGGCGCGGCTGCGCCGCCTCATCGCACCGTTCGTGCTGCGGCGGCTCAAGACGGAGGTGCTGGACGACCTGCCCCCGCGCACCGAGATCGTCCTGCACGTCGAGATGTCGCGGGCCGAGGCGGCGCTGTACGAGGCGTTGCGCCGGCGGGCGGTGGAGGACCTCGAGGCGCTGATGGCCCAAGGCGCGGGCTCCGGCGCGGGCCCGGCCACCGGCGAGGGCCGATTGGAGGTCCTCGCGCACCTGACCCGGCTGCGGCTCGCGTGCTGCAACCCCCGCCTGGTGCAGGACGCGGGCGTCCCGGCGAGCTCGAAGCTCGCGACCTTCGCCGAGACCCTGGACGAGCTGCTCGCGAATCGCCACAAGGTGCTGGTGTTCTCGCAGTTCGTCCGGCACCTGAAGCTCATCGAGGAGCACCTGACCGGCGCGGGCATCGCATTCCAGTACCTCGACGGCGCAACGCCGGCCAGGGCGCGGGCGGAGCGCATCGCGGCGTTCCAGGCCGGCCGGGGTGACGTGTTCCTCATCTCGCTCAGGGCGGGCGGGGTCGGGCTGAACCTCACCGCGGCCGACTACGTGATCCACATGGACCCGTGGTGGAACCCGGCTGCGGAGGACCAGGCCTCGGACCGCGCCCACCGCATCGGCCAGACCCGTCCGGTGACCATCTACCGGCTGGTGACGAAGGGGACCATCGAGGAACAGGTCGTCGCCCTGCACCACCACAAGCGCGACCTCGCCGAACGGCTGCTGGAGGGCGCGGACGCCCCGGGACGGCTCGATACCGCGGAGCTGCTGGACCTGCTGCGAAAACCCTTGGCCTGAGCCGACTCGACGGCTGACCCCTCGATCCGGGCGGGTGATTGTTTCTTCCCCCGCGTGCCGGGCGGAAGGCGCATCGGTGGTGCACGCGTCGGTTCAGGCGGGCAAGCCACGCGTGGTATGGTCGAACGCGAGCGGTGAGAACGATTCGCATCGAGGTGCCGGCATGACATCGGATCGAGAATCGTCCGGTAGCGCCAAACCCGCACCCCGTGCTCGGCCGGACGAACGCATCCATCTTCCGAGCCTGTCCATCCAGGGGTTGCGAGGAATCGAGTACCTGTCCATTCCGCACCTTGGGCGGGTGACGCTTCTCGCGGGCAGGAACGGCGTGGGCAAGACGACGGTGCTCGACGCGGTGCGCATCCATGCTTCCCGCGCCCGTCCCGCCGTGCTGTCCGATCTGCTGGTGGGCCGCGAAGAGATCGCCGCCGGAAAGGATGAAGACGGAGGCCGCATGTCCCTGTCCGACGGAAGGGCCCTCTTCTTCGGCCGGGACACGTCGGGAGACGCGCGTATTGCGATTGGTCCGTTGGACGGCCCGGACCAGCTCCGAATCAGAGTCGCTTCCTTGAGTGGCGAGCCTGATTCGCTGTCGAAAACCCTTCTCGGGAAACTGAAAGGTGGCGACACCCGGGTCATGAAGATCTCGTTTCGAGACTCGGTGCAGTTGTTGCCCCCGGGTCCACAGATGTTCCCCCGCGAACTGATGCAGTTGCTGGCATCCGAAGAGAGCGAGCTGCCCCCCGAAATATCCTGCGAATCCCTGGGTCCGGGGCTGCCCGGCAGCGGCGAACTGGCGCGGCTCTGGGATCGGATCACCCTGACGGACGACGAGGATCGGGTGATACGGGCCGTGAACCTGGCAATGGACGAAGCCGCCGAGCGCGTTGCGGTGGTAGGAGACAGCGGTGGGCAGGGCGGGCAAGGGCCGAACGGTCGCCGGGTGGTCGTGAGGCTCGAGGA
>JAJECB010000166.1 GCA_022822245.1 Gammaproteobacteria bacterium | reverse complement strand
CCTGATGACGCAGACGAAGAACGGGGTCTCGGCGCTGGAGCTGTCGCGGCAACTTTCGGTGAGCTACAACACCGCCTGGAAGGTCAAGCACAAGCTGATGCAGGTGATGAAGGAGCGCGACGACACGCGCCCTTTGGGCGGCTGGGCGCAGCTCGATGATGCGTATTGGGGCGGGCAGCGCCGCGGGGGGAAAACCGGGCGAGGCGCGCCGGGCAAAACGCCGTTCGTGGCCGCCGTGGAGCTCACCGATGAGGGCCGGCCGATGAGGCTGCGCCTGAGCCGTGTCGGTGGGTTTCGAAGCGACGAGATCGCCACCTGGGCCCGGTGCCACCTGGAACCGGGCACCGTCGTGGTGTCCGACGCCTTGGGCTGCTTCGCCGCGGTGAAACAAGTCGGGTGCATTCACCAGCCGTTCGTGACCGGAAGTGGACCGCAGAGCGCTCAGCATCCCGCGCTCACTTGGGTCAACACGATTCTGGGCAACGTCAAGCGCTCCTTTCATGGCACCTATCACCACTTCAGTTCCAAGCATCTGCCGCGATACCTGGCCGAATTCTCCTACCGCTTCAGCCGCCGTTTCTCGCTCCGCGAGATGTTTCCCCGCCTCGCGTTCGTCGCCCTGCGCACCGCCCCCATGCCGTACCGAGTCCTCAAGCTGGCTGAGAACTATTTCTGAGCCGGATGAATTTGGTACGTAATCAGATTCCTCTTTGGAACCCTCGGAGTCATGGGCAAAACTCTCCACGTAGCCGCCCCCAATCGGTACGCCGCGCCGGCACGCGGGGCGGGTCAGACGGTGCCGTCGACGACGAGCTCGATGAGGCGGGGGGCGCCGCTCGCGAAGGCCTCCTCGACGGCGGGGCCGACCTCCTCGGGGGCGGAGACGCGGCGCCCCCCGACCCCGAACCCTCGCGCCACCGACACGTAGTCGATGTCGGGGTCGGTGAGATCGAGGTGGCGGTAGGAGCCGCCGCGCCCCTCGACGCCGGCGATGGCGCGGAAGCGGTTCATGTTGTACTTGAGGATGCGGTAGACCCGGTTGTTGAGGATGACGAACACCACCGGGATCCGGTGGTGGGCCGCCGTCCACAGGGCCTGGATGGTGTAGAGCGACGAGCCGTCGCCGGAGACGCAGAGCACCGGGCGCTCCGGGAACGCGAGCTTGAGCCCGATCCCGCTCGGGAGCCCCTGCCCGATGCCGCCGCCCCGCGAGCCGATCGCGTCGCCGGGGGCGCGGAAGTCGAAGCTGCGGACGAGGTCCTGGCCCGCGGTGATCGCCTCGCGGGCCACCGCGACCCCCTCGGGCGCGGCCTTCGCCAGCTCCTGCATGGCCCGTGCGGCCTGCATCGGCCGGTTCCCGGGCGGGGGACGCTCCGCGCGGGCGCGATGCGCCTCGGCCTCCGCCTCCTTGCGGGCCCGGAGCCGCTCCATGCGCGCGTCCGCCCCCCTTCGATACGCCTCGTCCGCTCCGGCCTCGAGGGCGGCGAGGAGGGCGCCGAGGGCGAGCTTCGGGTCCGCGAAGAGGCCGCAGTCGAGTCGGTGGTTGCGCCCGAGGTTGCGGGCCGAGGAGTCGATCTGGATGACCGGAGCCCCGTCGGGGAAGGGGGCGTCCTCGACGTACCACACCTCCTCGAAGAACTCGCCGCCGACGAGGAGGACGAGGTCCGCGTCGCCGACCGCGGCGCGCACCTGGGCGTGGTCGCCGAGGCCGTGCGCGCGCACGCAGGGGTGGCGGGAGGGAACGTTCACCTGCACCGGCAGAACGTCCCCGTGCACGTCGGCGCCGATCCGCTCGGCGAGCGCGATGAGCTCCTCCCCCGCCCCGCTCTGGGCCACCCGGTCCCCGGCGAAGACGACCGGCCGTTCGGCGGCGAGCACGAGACGCGCCGCCTCCTCCACCCCGTCGGGGTCCGGGGCGGCCCGGCGCCAGATCCGGGACGGGGGGATCGGCCCGTGGGAGGTCCGCTCGTTCATCACGTTGAACGGGAGGGCGACGAAGACCGGGCCGGTGGGCGGGTCCTGCGCGACCTTGAACGCCCGGTGGAGGAGCTCCGCCAGCTCGCCGGCCGACTCCGCCTGCGCGCTCCACTTGGTGACCGGGGCGGCCATCGCGACCAGGTCGTGCCACAGCACGGGCTCGCGGAGCCGGAAGCGGGTGTCCTGCTGGCCAGCGGTCACCACGAGCGGGGTCCGCCCCTCCCAGGCGTTGTAAATCGAGCCCATGCCGTTGCCGAGCCCGGGGCCGACGTGCAGGTTCGCGACCCCGACCCGGCCCGTCGCCTGTGCCCACGCGTCCGCCATGGACACCGCGATCGCCTCCTGGAGGGCGAGGATGTACCGCACCGAAGGGTAGTCCTCGAGGGCGTCCATGAGCGGAAGCTCGGTCGTCCCCGGGTTGCCGAAGAGGTACTCGACCCCCTCCGCGACCAGGGTCTCCATCACGATCTCGCGTCCCGTCCAGGTCCGTGACGACATGCCCTTCGCCTCCCCTTGCAACCATCGACCGCCCGGTTCCGGATTATAGTTTCGCCTCGGGCGCGGGCGGGCGCCGCCGCCCGCCGCGAGGCCGGGGCATCGGGAGGCGGATGGATTCGACGGCGGAAGTCTTTCTCCTCACCCGCGATGCGCGCGACACGCCGCGCGGGCTCGAGCTGGTGCTGTGGGCGAGCGGCCCGGACGGCCCGGTGCGGGTGGTGCTCCGCGACCAGGAGGCGGTCTGCTTCGTCGCGCGGGCCAGCGCCTCGCCCCCCAACGTGCGGCGCCGCGAGGTGGCCCTCGCGACCCTCGACGGGGTACCCGTCGACGCCCTCTATTTCCGTTCCCGGCGGGCGCTCGAGGCATTTCGGGAGCGCCCGGAACCGGAGGTCCACGAGTCCGACGTGCGGCCCGCCGACCGGTTCCTGATGGAACGCTTCGTCACCGGTCCGATGGTGCTCCACGGGCGGGCGGAGCCCCGCGAGGGCTTCGTCGAGTACGTCGACCCCCGGGTGCGCGCCGGGAACTTCCGCCCGCGCCTTCACGCCGTGTCGCTCGACATCGAGACCTCGGGGCTCGACGGGGACGACCGCGGGCAGCAGCTCTGGTCGATCGCGGTGAGCGGCGCGGCCACGCGGACCGGGCCGGAGACGGCCGCCCCCGGCAAGGGCCCGGCTTCGGGCGCCGGAGACGGTATCGGAAACGATTCGGGACCGGGGGCGGGAGAAGGAGGATCGGCCGGGCACGAACGGGTAGAGGCCGTCTTCCTCGTCGACCCCGGGGCGGATCCGGCGGCCGGACCGTCCTTCCTCCGTCTCCCGGCCGGAGGCGGCGCGGCGCCGGTGCACCGTCTCCCCGACGAAGCCGCGGTCCTGCGCGCCTTCCTCACCTGGGTCGCGGACTACGACCCGGACCTCATCATCGGCTGGAACGTCGCCGGCTTCGATCTCCGTTTCCTCGAGGCGCGCTGCCGCCTCCACGGCATCGAGTTCGCCCTCGGCCGGGACTGCGGGCGGGCGCACGTCCTCGACGGCGCGGTGGCGACCGCGCGGGTCCCGGGGCGGGTGGTGCTGGACGGCATCGAGGGACACCGCGCCGCGTTCTGGGGATTCGAGGACGAGAGCCTCGGGGGGGTCGCGCGCGGTCTCCTCGGGCGCGACAAGCTCATCGCGCCAGATCGGAACCCGGACCGCAACCGGGTCGACGCGATCCGCGAGCTACACGAGACCGACCGGCTCGCCCTCGCCGCCTACAACCTCGAGGACTGCCGCCTCGTGCGGGCGATCTTCGACCGCACCCGCCTCATCGACTTCATGGTCGAGCGGAGCCGGATCACGGGGCTCGCCCTCGGCCGGACGGGAGGATCCGTCGCCGCCTTCGATCACCTCTACCTGCCGCGCCTGCATCGGCGCGGGCGGGTCGCGCCCGACATCGGCGCCGCCCCCGCCGAAGGCGGCGAGAGCCCGGGCGGCCACGTCCTCGACTCGCGCCCGGGGCTCTACCGGAACGTCGCCCTGCTCGACTTCAAGAGCCTGTATCCGAGCATCATCCGCACCTTCCGCATCGACCCCCTCGGCCTCGCCGATCCGGGCCGCGACCCGGTGCCGGGGTTCGCCGGAGGGGTCTTCGCGCGCGAGGGCGGGATCCTGCCCGACCTCATCGCGGATCTCTGGGCGCACCGGGACGAAGCGAAGCGAAGCGGGGACGAGCCGTTCCAGCACGCGGTCAAGATCCTCATGAACTCGTTCTACGGCGTGCTCGGCGCCCGCGGGTGCCGCTTCTTCGATCCGCGGCTCGCGAGCAGCATCACGATGCGCGGGCACGAGATCATCCGGCGCAGCAAGACGTTCATCGAGAGCGAGGGCTTCGAGGTGATCTACGGGGACACCGACTCGCTCTTCGTGCTGCTCGGAGACCGCCCCGGGGCGCGTGAGGTCGCGGCCGCGCTCGCGGAGCGGCTGAACGGGTGGTGGCGTGCGACCCTCGCCGAGGAGCACCGCCTCGAATCGCGTCTCGAGGTCGAGTTCGAGAGCCTGTTCGAGCGCTTCCTCATGCCGACCTTGCGCGGCGCGGCGAAGGGCACGAAGAAGCGTTACGCGGGGCTCGTGCGGAACGGCGGCGGAACGTCGCCGGAGATCGTCTTCAAGGGGCTCGAGACGGTGCGAACGGACTGGACGCCGCTCGCCCGGCGGTTCCAGCGTGAGCTCTATCGGAAGGTATTCCTCGACGAACCCTACGAGGACTACGTGCGGGCCACCTGCGACGCGCTCCTCGCGGGAGAGCTCGACGCGGAGCTCGTGTACCGCAAGCGGCTCCGTCGGCCCCTCGACGCGTACACGCGCAACGTTCCGCCCCACGTCCAGGCGGCCCGGCGGCAGGCGCGTCCGGGGTCCTGGGTGAGCTACGTCGTGACCGCGAACGGGCCCCTTCCCGTGGAGGCGCTCGATACGAAGCCGGACTACGAGCACTACCGGGACCGGCAGCTCGCTCCGGCAGCGGACGGGATCCTGCACTTTCTCGGCACCAGCTTCGAGACCCTGACCACCGCCCAGCTCTTCTGAGCCGGGAGCAGGTCGCGGGGGGGACTGGACAAGCCCTGCCACTTGGGAGAGTCTTGCACCGTCATGGCGACGACAGGATTCATCGGCCTCGGCAACATGGGCCGGCCCATGGCGGCGAACCTCGCCGCGGCCGGGCATCGGCTCTGCGTCCACGATGCGGCGGGGACCGCGGAGCGCGCGCCCGAGGGGGCGACGAGCGTCAACTCCGTGGTGCACGTCGCGGCGGTCGCCGATCCGATACTCCTCAGCCTTCCCGACGGCGCGGCGGTGCGGAGCGTCGTCGACGAGATCCGGGAGAGCCCCAACGCGGTCACCCACACCATCGTCGACACCTCGACCATCGGCATCGCGGCCGCGCGGAGCATCGGCCGCGCCCTCGTCGACGACGGTTTCGAGTATGTCGACGCGCCGGTCTCGGGAGGCGTGGCGGGCGCGCGCGCCGCTACTCTCGCGATCATGTTCGCGGGCTCTTCCGCGGCCTGGAACCGCCTCACCTCCCTTCTCGAGCCCCTGTGCCGCCACCTCGTCTACGTCGGCCGGCGGCCGGGGCAGGGACAGGCCATGAAGGTCCTCAACAACTACCTGTCGGCCACCGCGATGGCGGCCACGAGCGAGGCGGTCGCGTTCGGACTCCGGCAGGGTCTCGACATGGGCACCATGCTGGACGTGCTGAACGCCTCGTCCGGGATGAACACCGCCACCGCCGACAAGTTCCCGAACCGGGTGCTGACGGAGACGTACGACGCCGGCTTCGCGACCCGCCTGCTGTGCAAGGACGTGTCGCTCTACGTCGAGGCGGCCGCCGACGCGGGGGTGCGAATGGGGGTCGCGGAGGCGGTGTTCGCCCTCTGGGACGAGTACGGCGCGGACCACGGAGACGAGGACTTCACCCGCGTCTTTCCGTTCGTGCGCGAGAGCGGAGACGAGTAGGAACGCCCCGCGCGAGGCGAGCCGGCAGGAGGAAGGCCCGGCGCTATAATCGCCCGCCCGCCCTGCCGGCACCGAATGGACCGATGCAGTTGAAATCCGATCCTCCCCGGCCCCCGACCCAGGAAGAGGTGTCGTTCGACCTCGACGCGGCGCTGGGCTCGGTGGTGGCGCTCCGCGCGAACGTCCCGGAGGACGCGATGACCGCGTCGATCCTCGGGACCGAGCGGGCGGGGCACGGGGTCGCGATCAACGACTCCGGGCTCGTCCTCACCATCGGCTACCTCGTCACGGAGGCCGAGTCGGTGTGGCTCGTCGACAACGAGAACACCACCGTCCCGGCCTACGTCGTCGCCTACGACCAGGAGACGGGGTTCGGTCTCGTGCAGGCCCTCCAGCGGCTTCCGGTCGCGGGGCTCCCCCTCGGGTCCTCCGATTCCCTCGCCCGGGGCGACCTCGTCGTCTTCGCCGGGCACGGGGGCGCATCGCAGGCGGTGGCCGCGGAGGTCGTCCTCAAGCGCGAGTTCGCGGGGTACTGGGAGTATCTCCTCGACGAGGCGATCTTCACCGCCCCCGCCCATCCCAACTGGGGCGGGGCGGCGGTCATCGGGCGCGACGGGACGCTGCGGGGGATCGGATCCCTCCTCGTCCAGCACGTGCGGGGCGACGAAGAGGCGTTCAACGCGAACATGGTCGTGCCCGTGGACCTGCTGAAGCCCATCCTGGACGAGCTGCTGACGTACGGCCGCCAGAACAAGCCGGGCCGGCCGTGGCTCGGCATGATGACGACGGAGTACGACGGGCACCTCGTCGTCGCCGGGGTGACGAAGGGCGGGCCGGCCGAGACGGCGGGAGTCGAGGCGGGCGACGTCGTCATCGAGGTGAACGGCGAGACCGTGTCCGGGCTCGCGACGATGTTCCGCCGGGTGTGGCGGCTGGGCGACGCCGGGGTCTCCGTGCCCCTCACCATCTATCGGAGCGACGCGACGCGCGAGATCGTGATCGAGTCGGTGAGCCGCGACCAGCGCCTGAAGCGTCCTTCCGTGCACTGATCCCGGCGGGCGCGGAGCCTCCGCGGCGATCCGCGGGAGCTCGGGTTCGGTACATCCCAGATCGAAAAGCGGTCCCGGTCAGCCGGGGGGCGCGGGCGGTGGCGAGCCCGCGAGCTCGTCCCAGCGGTTGACGATGCGGCAGAAGATCTCCGCCGTCATCTCCGCGTCGTAGATGGCGGAGTGGGCCTCGACCGCATCCCACCCGAGCCCCGCCGCCCCGGCCATCTTCGCGAGCACCGTCTGCCCGTACGCGATGCCCCCGAGGGTCGCGGTATCGAACACGGTGAACGCGTGGAAGGGGTTGCGCCGGTAGTTCGCGCGCCGCGCCGCCGCGTGCACGAACGAGAGGTCGAAGGCGGGGTTGTGCCCCACCAGCACCGCGCGCGTACAGCCGGTCTCCCGGAGCTGGTCCCGGATCGGCTCGCAGACGTGCCGGAGCGCCTCGCGCTCCGTCTTCGCCGCGCGCAGGGGAGACTTCAGCCTCGCCCGGTCCATGCCGATGTGATCGAGGTTCCGGTCCTCGATGTTTGCCCCCGGGAACGGCTCGACGTGACACGACAGGGTCTCGCGCCGGCTCCACCGCCCCGCCTCGTCCCGGTCGAGCAACACCACCGCGATCTCGAGCAGGGCGTCGGTCTCGGGATTGAAGCCCGCGGTCTCGACGTCCACCACCACTGGCAGAAAGCCGCGGAACCGGTGGTGGATCGGGTGGGCTCGTTCCTGCATTCCTCTCTCCGCGAGGGAGGCCTTGCCCCGCCCCCGGGCCGGGCGGCGCTTACCATACCCCGCCGATGTTGATAGAGTCTCGCCGAGTCCCACGGGGACCCGGGGCCGGCGGAACGCCGACGGGAGACGGGAGCGCGCATGGTCGCACGGATTCAGCCACAGACCGGTCACGACGTCGATCCGGCGGAGACCGAGGAGTGGCTGGAGTCGCTCGAGGCGGTGCTGGAACGCGACGGGGTCCCGCGCGCCCACTTCCTCATCGAGAACCTCATCGCGGAGGCGCGCCGCGCCGGCGCCAACCTTCCCTACTCGGCCAACACCGCCTATCTCAACACCATTCCGGAGGCGCGCGAACGCCACACCCCCGGCGATCCCTCGATCGAGTGGCGGATCCGCTCGCTGGTGCGGTGGAACGCGATGGCGATGGTGGTGCAGGCGAACCGGGAGAGCGCCGAGCTCGGCGGCCACATCGCGAGCTTCGCCTCCGCCGCCACCCTGTACGAGGTCGGGTTCAACCACTTCTGGCACGCGCCGACCCCCGAGCACGGCGGCGACCTCGTCTACATCCAGGGCCACTCCGCGCCCGGCATCTACGCGCGCGCGTTTCTGGAAGGACGGCTCCAGGAGGAGGACCTCCACCGCTTCCGCCAGGAGGCGGACGGGAAGGGACTCTCCTCCTATCCCCACCCGTGGCTCATGCCCTCGTTCTGGCAATTCCCGACCGTGTCGATGGGCCTGGGGCCCATCCAGGCGATCTACCACGCCCGGTTCATGCGCTACCTCGACAACCGGGGCCTCCTCCACACCGAGGGGCGCAAGGTGTGGTGCTTCGCCGGGGACGGGGAGATGGACGAGCCCGAGTCGCTCGGCGCGATCACCCTCGCGGCCCGGGAACAGCTCGACAACCTCGTCTTCGTCGTCAACTGCAACCTGCAGCGCCTCGACGGCCCCGTGCGGGGCAACGGCAAGATCATCCAGGAGCTCGAAGCGGCGTTCCGGGGGGCGGGCTGGAACGTCATCAAGGTGATCTGGGGGTCGTACTGGGACGCCCTCCTCATGCGCGACACCAAGGGACTGCTCCGCCGGCGCATGGAGGAGGCGGTCGACGGGGAATACCAGAACTTCAAGGCCAAGGGCGGCGGCTATACCCGCGAGTACTTCTTCGGGAAGTATCCCGAGCTCAAGCAGATGGTCGCCAGCATGAGCGACGACGACATCTGGCGCCTCAACCGGGGGGGGCACGACCCCCACAAGGTCTACGCCGCCTACGCCCAGGCGGTCGCCCACCGCGGCCAGCCCACCGTCATCCTCGCAAAGACGGTGAAGGGCTACGGGATGGGCGACGCCGGAGAGGGGCAGAACGTCACCCACCAGCAGAAGAAGATGGGGGAGGACGCGCTCCGGGCGTTCCGGGACCGGTTCCAGATCCCCCTCACCGACGACCAGATCGCGGACGCTCCCTTTTACCGCCCA
The DNA here is from genome assembly GCA_022822245.1 of Gammaproteobacteria bacterium. The sequence goes on along the minus strand of JAJECB010000166.1, from coordinate 6,659 downwards.
CCGCCCGACAGCCCGGAGATCCAGTACCTCAAGGAGCGGCGCCGCGCCCTCGGCGGCTTTCTCCCCGCCCGCGCGGACCGCGCCGAGCCGCTCGCGGCCCCCGGCATCGACATCTTCGCGAGCCAGCTCGAGGGGAGCCGGGGCCGGGAGATCTCGACCACGATGGCCTTCGTGCGGCTGCTGACGGCGCTGCTGCGCGACAAGACGGTCGGGCCGCGCGTGGTGCCCATCGTGCCCGACGAGGCGCGCACCTTCGGCATGGAGGGCCTGTTCCGGCAGCTCGGGATCTACTCGTCCAAGGGCCAGCTCTACGAGCCGCAGGACGCCGACCAGCTCATGTACTACCGCGAGGACGTCAAGGGCCAGATCCTCGAAGAAGGGATCAGCGAGGCGGGCGCCTTCTCCTCGTGGATCGCCGCCGCCACCTCGTACGCCAACCATGGCCTTACCATGATCCCGTTCTACATCTTCTACTCGATGTTCGGGTTCCAGCGGATCGGGGACCTCGCGTGGGCGGCGGGCGACCTCCAGGCGCGAGGGTTCCTGCTCGGCGCGACGGCGGGGCGGACGACCCTCGGCGGCGAGGGCCTCCAGCACTGCGACGGCCACAGCCACCTCCTCGCCTCGAACATCCCGAACTGCGTGGCCTACGATCCGACCTTCGGCTACGAGCTCGCGGTCATCCTGCACGCGGGTCTGAAGCGCATGATGCAGGCGAAGGAGAACGTCTTCTACTACATCACGGTGATGAACGAGAACTACGCCCACCCGCCCCTGCCGGAGGGGAGCGAGGAGGGGATCCTGAAGGGCCTCTACCGCCTGCCGGACGCGTCGCCGGGCGGCGGGCGGCGCAAGCGCGCCGGCCGGGTGCGCCTCCTCGGCTCGGGGGCGATCCTGCGCGAGGCGATCGCGGCGGCGGACCTGCTCGACGAGGACTACGGGGTCGAGAGCGAGGTCTTCGGCGCGACGAGCTTCACCGAGCTTCGCCGCGACGGCCTCGACGCGGCGCGGTGGAACCTGCTGCACCCGGGCGAGCCCCCGCGGGCGAGCCACGTCGAGCGCTGCCTCGGCGGCGACGACTCGCCGGTGGTGGCCGCGACGGACTACGTCAAGCTCAACGCGGACCAGATCCGGGAGTTCGTGCCCGCGCGCTACGTGGCGCTCGGGACGGACGGGTTCGGGCGAAGCGACGTGCGCGCGGCGCTCCGGCGCTACTTCGAGGTGGACCGGCACTTCATCGCGGTCGCCGCCCTCAAGGCCCTCGCCGACGACGGGCGGCTCCCCGCCGAGACGGTCCTCGACGCCATCCGGCGCTACCGCGTCGACCCCGAGCGGCCGCCCCCGGCGAGCCGTTAGCCCGGAAAATTCGCCGATGTTCGTCGCGAGGGCGCCAAGATGCCGTGGTAGCGGGCCGCACGGATCGAAAGAGCACGTTCGCGCTGCTGAAGGCGTAGCCTACACTAGCGCTTGCGGGCTGTCGAAGCGGCTTGAGGGAGTACGGCCCGCTGCCGCGAGTAGATTGGCGGCCGCAGCAGGACATCGGTGAATTTTCCGGGCTGACGAAGGGCGGACGCGAGGAACGTCGCAGGCATGGCGAAGCGGATCGAGGTCGCGGTCCCGGACATCGGGGACTTCACCGGCGTCCCGGTGATCGAGCTCCTGGTCGCCCCCGGAGACCGCGTGGAACTCGACGACTCGCTCCTCACCCTCGAGAGCGACAAGGCGACGATGGACATTCCCGCCCCGGCCGCGGGGGTGGTCGCGGAGTTCCGGGTGGGGCTCGGGGACGAGGTCTCCGAAGGGGACGTGCTCCTCGTGCTCGAATCGTCGGATGCGGGCGAGGAGCGGCCGGGGGATCCGTCCGCGGAGCCAACGGCGACAACGGGCGGGGACGAGCCATCGGGGGGGACCGCCACCTCCGCGGACGGCGTCGATGCCCCGGGGGCGGGGGCGGAATCAGCCGCGTCCGGGGCGAAGGCGGCCGCGGACCCGGATGCCGATCCTCCCCCGGCGGAATCCTCCCCGCTGCCGATCGAGCCCGGCGCGGCCGGGGGGGACGGGTGGGGCCTCGGCGACCCGCGGGCCCCCGGAACGCTCCGCCGCCCGCCGCCGACGGCAAGGCTGCCGAGCTTCCCCGGGCGGCGCACGGCGGCGTTTCACGCCACCCCGTCGGTGCGGCGTTTCGCGCGGGATCTCGGGGCGGACCTCACCGAGGTCACCGGCACCGGACGCAAGGGCCGGATCCTCGAGGAGGACGTGCGGCGCCACGTCAAGGACCGCCTCGCCGGACCCGCGCCCACGGCCGTACCCACAGCGGCGGCGACAGCGGCCGCCGCACCGGCGGGCAGCGTCCCGGGGCCGGCAGGCCTGCCGCCCCTTCCGGCCATCGACTTCTCGCGCTTCGGGGAAACGGAGGAACTGCCGCTCTCGCGGATCAAGCGCCGCACCGCCGCGAACCTCGGCCGGGCGTGGCTCACCATCCCCCTCGTCACCCATTTCGACGAGACGGACGTGACCGACCTCGAGGCGTTCCGGCGTTCGCTCCGCGACGCCCCGGAAGCGCGCGGCGCCCGCATCACCCTGCTCGCCTTCGCGATGAAGGCGCTCGTCGCGACCCTCAAGGAGTTCCCGACGTTCAACGCCTCGCTCGCCCCGGACGGGGGGAGCCTCATCCTCAAGCGCTATTTCCACCTCGGGATCGCGGTCGACACCCCCGGGGGGCTCGTGGTTCCGGTGGTGCGCGACGTGGACGGCAAGCGCGTGACGGACCTCTCCTTCGAGCTCGCCGAGGTGAGCGCCCGGGCGCGGGAGCGCAAGCTCCGGCCGGACGACGTGCAGGGCTCGTGCATGACCATCTCGAGCCTCGGCGGGATCGGGGGGACCGGGTTCACCCCCATCGTCAACCCCCCGGAGGTGGCGATCCTCGGCCTTGCCCGCACCCGGGTGGCGCCGGTGTGGGACGGGCGCGAGTTCGCGCCCCGGACCGTGCTCCCGGTCTGCCTCTCCTACGACCACCGGGTCATCGACGGGGCGGAGGCGGCCCGGTTCTGCCGCCACCTGTGTCTGCTGCTCGCCGATGTTCGGCGCCTCCTGCTGTGAAGAACGGCGCCTCGGCGGGTCTGCTGCCGGCGGACGGAGGGCGGCTCCGGCGGCGAGGACGAGAGGTCAGCGAGTTGGTACGCCAGACTGACGAGGCATTTGGCGTGCTCCGGGGAGGGCCTCGCACGGAGCGTGGCTCAACCCTACGGATGATGACGCGTCGAGGAGGCTAGAGCCGTGGACGAGACCAGGATCGTCGTACCGGACCTCGGGGAGACGACGGACGTCGAGGTCGTCGAGATCCTCGTTTCGCCGGGGGACCGGGTCGGGCTCGACGATCCGGTGATTGTCCTCGAGAGCGACAAGGCGAGCATGGACCTCCCTTCGCCGGTCGAAGGCGTGGTCACCTCCGTCGAGGTATCCATCGGGGACCGGGTCGAAGCGGGAGCCGTGCTGGTGGGGCTCGACACGGGGTCCGGGGCCGAGGTCTCCGCCGCCGCCGCGCCGGACGAGTCCGCGACCGCCGCCCCGGCGGCCGGGACGGACGATGGAGGCGTCGAAGCGGCGGCCCCGGCGGCGGGCGGCGCCGAAGCCGGAGGCCCGGAAACGGCCGTGTCCGCTCCTTCCCCTCCGGCCGCGCCGCCTCCCGCCGCGGAACCGGCACCGGCTCCCGCGCCTCGCATCGAGGCCGGCGGCGACGCCGCCACCATCCCGGACGACGTCGACCTCCGCGCGGAGGTGGTGGTCCTCGGGGCGGGGCCGGGCGGCTACACGGCCGCCTTCCGGGCCGCCGACCTCGGGCGGCGGACCGTGCTCGTCGAACGCTACCCGACCTTGGGAGGGGTCTGCCTCAACGTCGGCTGCATCCCCTCCAAGGCGCTCCTCAGCACCGCGGAGACGATGGCCGCGGCGGCGGAGCTTGGGGCTCGCGGGGTCGACTTCGGGGCGCCCGCCATCGACGCCGGGAAGCTCGACGAGTGGAAGAACGGAGTCGTCAATCGTCTCACCGGCGGGCTCGCGGGCCTCGCGAAGCGCCGCAAGGTGGAGGTGGTGCAGGGAACCGGCCGGTTCGAGGGTCCGCGGGTCATCGCGGTGGAGACCCCCGAGGGCGGCCGCCGCCGGATCGGGTTCGAGCACGCGATCATCGCGGCCGGGTCGAAGCCGGTGCGGCTCCCCGACTTTCCCTGGGACGACCCCCGCGTCGTCGACTCGACGGGCGCCCTCGACATCAGCGACGTGCCGCGTCGCCTCCTCGTGGTGGGGGGCGGCATCATCGGCCTCGAGATGGCGTCCGTCTACGACGCCCTCGGCTCCCGGGTCACGGTGGTCGAGCTTCTCGACGAGCTCCTCGCCGGCTGCGACCGCGACCTCGTCCGCCCCCTCGAGAAGCGGATCGCGTCGCGCTACCACGCGATCCGCCTCGGCACCCGGATCACCTCCGTCGAGGCGCAGCGGCGGGGGGTCAAGGTGTGGTTCGGGGACGAGTCACGGATCTACGACCGGGTGCTCGTCGCGGTCGGACGGGCGCCTTGCGAGGTCGATGCGAGCGCGGCCGGAGTCACGGTCGACGAGCGGGGGTTCATCCCCGTCGACGAGGGCCAACGAACGAGCGTGCCGCACATCTTCGCCGTCGGCGACATCACCGGGCCTCCGCTCCTCGCCCACCGGGCGACCCACCAGGGCAAGGTCGCAGCCGAGGTCGCGGCCGGACGCAAGGCGGCCTTCGAGGCGTCCGTGATCCCGTCCGTCGCCTACACCGACCCGGAGATCGCGTGGGTCGGGGTGACGGAGGCGGACGCGAAGGCCGAGGGACGGGCCATCGAGAAGGCGAGCTTCCCGTGGGCGGCGAGCGGCCGCGCGATCGGCAGCGGGCGCGACGAGGGGGTGACCAAGCTCATCTTCGACGGCGAGTCCCGGCGCCTCGTCGGAGCCGGCATCGCCGGCCCGCACGCGGGCGAGCTCATCTCCGAGACGGTGCTTGGCATAGAGATGGGCGCGGACCCGGAGGACATCGCCCTCAGCATCCACCCGCACCCCACCCTCTCCGAGACCGTCAACTTCGCGGCCGAGATGGTCGCCGGCACCATCACCGACCTCTACCTCCCCCGCCGCAAGTAGCGCCCGACCGGCGGCTCGATTCCGGCCCGCGCCAGCGCTGCCTTCCAACGCGCTTCCGGCTTCGGGCGGCGGCTCCCGATTTTGCCCGCGGTTCGGAGTCGGGTTCGGGCCGGGTGTTGGTAGAATCGTCCCTTGGTCGGGCCGGCGGCCGATTCTCCCCTTCCGAGGCAGTGCGGAGTCCTGCATGACGGACGTGAACAAGGTCGTGCTCGCCTACTCGGGCGGCCTCGACACCTCCATCATCCTCAGGTGGCTGCAGGAGAGCTATGGCTGCGAGGTGGTGACGTTCACCGCCGATCTCGGACAGGGCGAGGAGCTCGGGCCCGCGCGCCGCAAGGCGGAGCTCCTCGGCGCGTCGGCCATCTTCATCGACGACCTCCGGGAGGAGTTCGCCCGTGACTTCATCTTCCCGATGTTCCGGGCGAACGCGGTCTACGAGGGCGAGTACCTCCTCGGGACCTCCATCGCGCGCCCCCTCATCGCGAAGCGGCTGGTCGAGATCGCGGACGAGACGGGGGCGGACGCCATCGCCCACGGGGCGACCGGCAAGGGCAACGACCAGGTCCGGTTCGAGCTCGGGGCCTACGCCCTTCGCCCCGGGATCCGGATCATCGCCCCGTGGCGGGAGTGGAACCTCGGGTCGCGGGAGAGCCTCCTCGCCTACGCCGCGGAGCACGGCATTCCGATCGAGCGCCAGGGCGGCAACCAGTCCCCCTACTCGATGGACGCGAACCTCATGCACACCTCCTTCGAGGGGAACGAGCTCGAGGACCCCTGGGTGGAGCCCGCCGAGGAGATGTGGCGGATGACCCGTTCGCCGGAGGACGCCCCCGACCGCCCGGCCCGGTTGACCCTCGCCTTCGAGCGGGGCGACGTGGTAGCGGTCGACGACGAGGCGATGACCCCCGGCGAGGTGATGGCGACCCTCAACCGCGTCGGGGGCGAGCACGGCGTCGGGCGCGTCGACATCGTCGAGAACCGCTACGTCGGCATGAAGGTGCGGGGGTGCTACGAGACCCCGGGAGGCACCCTGCTCCTCCGGGCGCACCGCGCGATCGAGTCCCTCACCCTCGACCGCGAGGTGGCCCACCTCAAGGACGAGCTGATGCCCCGCTACGCGAGCCTCGTCTACAACGGCTACTGGTGGAGCCCGGAGCGCGCCGCCCTCCAGACCTTCATCGACGAGACCCAGCGCTGCGTGAACGGCGAGGTTCGGCTCAGGCTCTACAAGGGGAACGTGCTCGTCACCGGGCGCCGCTCGGAGACCGACTCCCTGTACCGCCCCGACATCGCGACCTTCGAGGACGACCGCGGCGCCTACGACCAGCGCGACGCCGAGGGCTTCATCCGCCTGAACGCCCTCCGGATGCGGGTCGCCGCAGCCGCAGGGAAGGCGGCGGCCGGATCCGGGGCCGTGCCCGGAACCGGCGCCGGAGCCGGAGCCGGAGCCGGGGAATCGTGACCGTCGCCCTCATCCCCATCGACGGGCGGCCGAGGACGGA
>JAJECB010000479.1 GCA_022822245.1 Gammaproteobacteria bacterium | reverse complement strand
ACCTGCCGCGCTCCGCAGTCCCTGCTTCGCTTGCAGGCCGGGCAATCCATCCTTGGATTGCCCGCTCGCCGGGACGAAGCACCACCGGTGCTTCGTCTTCTTCCGGCTCGCCCTTCAGCAGCGCGCATGCGCTCTCTCGGTCCGTGCGCCTTGTCACCGCGGCATCTCCGCACCCTCGCGACGAAAGCTGGTGAGCTTTGCGGGCCGGGGAGAGGGCCTCCGGACGCGCGGTCAGGGTGCGCCGCAGGCGCGCGAGATCGCCTTGTAGGCGGCCGAGAACCCGTGGAGCGAGTATGTATCGACGGTCTTCGTCCCGCGCTTCGAACGCCCCGTCGCAACCATCGCGAGTCCGTCCCGCATCGCCCCGACGAGGCGTCGGTTCACCTCCGGCGACGGGTGCCACATGATGCTCTCGTCTTCCGAATCCTCGTCTTCGTCGGCCGGGATGCGGATTGCCGAACCGCCGTCGATGGAGACCGAAAGCTCCTTGTCGGGTGCGAACGGATAGCCCATCTCGAACGCGACGACGCCGAACTCCTTGAGGGCCGGCCGGTGGGTCACGGTCGCGTAGACCTCTCCCCGGCGGGAGTACTTTCCCTCGGCCTTCTTCGGCTGCGTCCACATCAGGCAGAATCTCTGCCCTTCCTCGGTGAACTGGTGAGCGCTCCAGTCCTTGTGCCTCCCGAGGTCCTGGGCGCCGGCCGGGACCGTCCACACCACAAGGGTGGCAATGACAAGTGCGCGAATCAGTCGATTCATTTCGATACCCGGTATAGCGGAACGTCTGCGATTCGGGCTTCGATCTCCCCGAGGACCCGCTCGTATGCGCCTTCGCCCGGCTCACCGAACCGCCGCCTCAGCTCCTCCTCCGGCAGATGGTCGGGAAGGTCCCGGACTTCGGGCATGATATCGACATCGGATGCGGCCTGCTCCATCCACGCCTGCACCCGCCGGGCGGAACGCGCCGAGGCGGTGGCGAGATCCCCGAACCGCGCGCCCGCCCGGTTCGCCACGATGTCGGAGAAGCTGAACCCGGTGAGCTCTCGGGAGTCGCTGACTTCCTTCTCCATTCCGACCGATTCGGAAGCCTCCCGGTCGAGGAGCGCGGCGAGCGCCGCGGACGCCACGAAATGGCGGCCGAGGTCGCGGCGCCGGTGCAGGACCGGCCGGACGTGCCGCACCGCGCGACCGGCTGCGGCCGGGGTGCAACCGAAGCCTTGCGCGGCGGCCAGCAGGATCGCGGTACGGTTCTCGGCCACCGGATCCGCGCCGGCCGCAGTACGCTCCGCCGCCTCGCGCACCAGCGACCGCAGCAGTCCGAGGACCGGGGCAGCGGTACCGGGCTCGGTCGCGGCCCAGTCCGCGATTCGCTCGGCGTAGGCTCGCGTCCCGCCCGCGCCGTCGCCGGAGGGGGTGCGGATCCGCAGGTGCTCCACCGGGGACCGCGGCCAGGCACAGACCAGCTCGAGGCGGTCGGGATACCATTCGAGGGCCCGGGCCGCGGCGCGTTCGAGGCGCTCGTCCTTCAGCACCGGCCACCTGTCGGACGCCCAGCGGATCGTGCGTTCCGCGAGCCAGCCGGACACGTCGACGGCGCCTACCGCAGCGCGCCGGATGGACGGCAGGCCGCCCCGCACGGTCCGCTCCGCGTCGAGGTCGATGTTGAGGTACCGGCGTGGAAACGCGGACGGCAGCTCGATCGTGGCCCGGACGTTCACGATGCCGCGGGAGGTGCCGCCCGGGGCGGAGGCCGTACCGGTGACGAGCCCCGGCCCCCCGCTCGGGGGGGCATCGTCCAGGATGAGGGCGAGCGCGATCACCGCGAGCGCGGGCACGAGCAGCAGCGCGCCGACGATCAGCCTGAGCAATCCGGAATGCCCTCGACCGGACGGGAGGTTCGCTCAGTCGAACCAGTCCACGATGTGATCTTCCAGGTCATCGGGATGCACCCACTCCTCGCTGATGACCTTGCCCCGAACCGAGATGCCCGCCTCGTGGACGCTCTCCCGGCTTCCCGAGACCAGGGGATGCCAGGCGGGGAGCGGCCGGCCTTCCGCGAGCCGGCGGTAGGCGCAGCTCGGGGGGAGGAGGGCGTGATCGTCGACTTCCTCGGGCGAGAGCACGACGCACTCCGGAACCCGCTTCACCCGGTTGGGATAGTCGCCACAACGGCAGGTCCCGCGGTCGAGGAGGCGGCAGGCCACCGCGGTGAACCGCACCCGCCGGGACTCCGGGTCCCAGAGCTTGTTGAGGCAGCAGCGCCCGCATCCGTCGCACAGGGACTCCCACTCCTCGGGGGACATCTCCTCCAGCGTCTTGCGGGTCCAGAACGGTTCGACGGCGGCCATCGGGCCGCGACTTTATCCCATCGGACGGTACGGAAACCAACGTTCCGACCCTCGATCGGGCCGATCGGCGCATGATCGTCGGCCGGATTCCCTACGAAACTCGCGACGGGGACCTACAGCGAGCGGTAGCGGCCCGATTCCCGTCCCCATAGCCTTTTCGGGGCGTCCCGATGGAGGACGCGGAACCCCGCCGCAGAGCGAGCGACCCTCGCTTCCGGGCGGTGGACAGGAAGCCCGAAACCAGAGGAAAAAGGCATGACCACGCTCTTCAATCGCCCCCGGATCGGCGTTCGCGCGCTCCGGCGCCTTGCGCTTCCCGGCGTGCTGCTCGCGCTCGCGCTCGCGACCATTCCCGCGGCGGCCGAAGGCACGATCGACATCAACACCGCCACCGCGGAGGAATTCGCCGCCGCGATGGCCGGCGTGGGGCTCAAGAAGGCCCGGGCGATCGTCGCGTATCGCGACGAGAACGGGCCGTTCGCCTCGATCGAGGACCTCGTGAAGGTCAGCGGGATCGGACCCGCGACCCTGGACTCCAACCGCGATAGGCAACCCCCACGTTTTTGGGAATTATTTCCGAAAAAATCAAAATCAGGAAGGTCATTATCCCTGCCACAAAGCCGGCCGCGGCGCTGCCGAATTGAGCGG
>JAJECB010000172.1 GCA_022822245.1 Gammaproteobacteria bacterium | reverse complement strand
GGACGGGTCCCGGGCGGCGGCGGCGCTGGCGCCGGCCGCAGCCCCCGCTCCCACCGCAACCGCGGCCGGGGCGGCCGCGGTCTCGGTGCGCGACCTCGCGGTACGGTTCGAGAGCGATGCCGGCTCGGTCACCGCGCTCGACGGGGTGAGCTTCGACGTGCCCGCCGGCGGGCTCGTCACCATGCTCGGCCCGTCGGGGTGCGGCAAGTCCACCCTCCTCCGGGCGGTCGCCGATCTCGTCCCCGCGAGCGAAGGCGAGATCGCGGTGTTCGGCCGCACCCCGGAAGAGGCGCGGCTCGCCCGTGACTTCGCCTTCGTGTTTCAGGACGCGACGCTCCTTCCCTGGCGGAGCGCCATCGACAACGTGCGCCTGCCGCTCGAGGTCGGGGGGCGGGACGGTGCCGTGGAGCAGCACTCGGAGCCGGACGAGCTGCTCGCCCTGGTGGGCCTCGCGGGCCGGGAGGCGGCACTTCCCCACGAGCTCTCGGGCGGCATGCGCCAGCGGGTGTCGATCGCCCGCGCCCTCGTCTGCCGGCCCCGGGTGCTGCTCATGGACGAGCCCTTCGGCGCGCTCGACGAGATCACCCGCGACAAGCTCAACGAGGAGCTCCTCCGGATCTGGCTCGAGACCGGCACCACCATCATGTTCGTCACCCATTCCATCCCCGAGGCGACCTTCCTCGGGCAGAAGTGCCTGGTGCTGTCGGCGCATCCCGGCCGGGTGCGCGAGTACGTGGACATCGACTTCGGGGGTCCGAGGACCCTTGCGACCCGCGACACCCTCGAGTTCGTGGAGGTGACCGCCCACCTTCGGGGACTGCTGGAGGAATCGAGTTGAACGGCCCTCGCGGAGCCGCTCCCCGGCCGGCGCGGGCGCCGGCGGCGGACTCTGCCGCCGGCAACGGGAGGCGCGCCCGGCCGGCGGCCGGGAGGTGGCGCCGGCGCGCTCCCGCGATCGTGGCCGCGTTCGGGATCCTCGCCCTCTGGCAGGGCATCGTCTCCGGGTTCGGGGTGCCGACCTGGATCGCCCCGAGCCCGGTGCAGGTCCTCCAGGTGTTCGTGGAGCGGGGCGACATCCTCTGGACCAACTTCTGGCCGACCTTGATGGAGGCGGCCTCCGGCTTCCTCGTCGGGAACACCGTGGCCGCGGTGCTCGCGGTGTGGTTCGTGCACAGCCAGCTCGCGGAGCGGGCGTTCTATCCCATCGCGGTCTTCGTCAACACGATCCCGATCATCGCGGTCGCCCCGATCCTCGTGCTCCTGCTCGGGAACGGCTACGCGCCGAAGATCGTCATCGCCGCCCTCATCTGCTTCTTTCCCACCCTCGTCAACATGGTGCGGGGGCTGAAGGCGGTGAGCCCCCAGATGCTGGAGCTGATGCGGGTCCTGTCCGCGAACGGCCGGGAGGTGCTGTTCAAGATCCGGATCCAGAGCTCCCTCCCGTTCCTGTTCGCGGCCCTCAAGATCGCGTCGACGACGTGCGTCATCGGGGCCATCGTCGGGGAGTGGATCGGCTCCAACTACGGCCTCGGCGCCCTCATCCTCGAGGCCACCTACAACTACCGCGCGCCGCTCCTTTACGCCACCGTCATCCTCGGGGCGGGGATGGCGGTCGCGGCGTTCGCGATCGTCACCCTCGTCGAGCGGCGGGTGCTCAAGTGGAAGCCCCCCGAGGTGTTCTGACCGCCCCCGGATGCGCGAGGCACCACGCGGGGCCAGGAGGAGAAAACCGGATGCAAACGTCGAACCCAACTTCGCTGATCCGGCCGGAGAGCCGGGTCCCGGTCGTCGCCGCGTCGGACGTCCTGGTGGTGGGCGGGGGCGCGGCCGGCATCGCGGCCGCCGTCTCCGCCGCCCGGAACGGAGCGAGCGTCACCCTGGTCGAGCGCTACCCCTACCTCGGAGGGCTCGCCTCGGGCGGGATGGTCCTCGTGCTCGACGACATGCACAACGATACCGAGGTCTCCGTCCGCGGCCTCGCGATGGAGATGATCGAGCGCATGCACCGCCGGGGGCTCTGCGTGTATCCGCCCGACGCCGACCGGGACCCCCGGGTGCGCGCCACCGAGGCGATGTGGCGCAAGTGGTCGCGATGGGGAGTCTTCGACTTCCACACCCACACCAAGCCGCACCCCATCATCTTCGCCGCCGCCTTCGACCCGGAGGGCTTCAAGCACACCGCTCTCGAAATGGTCACCGAGGCTGGCGTCGAGCTTCGCCTCCATAGCTGGTTCCAGTCCGCGGTCGTCGGCGAGGACGGCCGGGCCGCCGGGGTGATCGTCGAGACCAAGGAGGGGTCGCAGGCGATCCGGGGGGACGTGGTGATCGACGCCACCGGCGACCTCGATGTCGCGGCGAGCGCGGGGGCGGCGTTCGAGGAGGGCGCCTACATCGTCACCACCGTGTCGCGCATCGGCGGGGTGGACACCGATGCCGCCGAGCGCTTCCAGTACGAGGAGCCGGAGCGCTTCGCGGAGGTCGACCGCCAGGCCAAGCGCCTCATCGGAGGGTGCTGGCAGTACTGGTGGCTGAAGACTCCCCTCCCCGGCATCGTCTGGTGCAACTGCCCGCACATGACGGGCTTCGACGGGATGAAGGTTGCGGACCTCACCGCGGCCGAGTTCGAGGGGCGGCGCCGGATGCGGGCCCTCCTCGACTACGCCCGCGCGAACGTGCCCGGGTTCGAGCGCGCGTACTTCGTCGATTTCGCCCCCCAGACCGGGGTGCGGCAGACGCGGCTCCTCAAGGGCGAGTACGTCGTCACCAAGGAGGACGTCATGGAACGCGTCCACTTCGCGGACTCGGTCTGCCGCGGTCGCGACTACTACACCCCGTACCGGGCGCTGCTCCCGGTCGGGGTGGAGCAGCTTCTCGTCGCCGGGCGGCACTACTCCGCGACCCCGTCGGCGCAGAAGGTAAGCCGCGAGATCCCCCCCTGCATGGCGATGGGCGAAGCGGCCGGCATCGCGGCCGCGCTTGCCCTCGACGGCGGCACCACCGTCCGGGAGGTCGAGGTCGGCCGCATCCAGCAGCGGATGCGCGCGCAGGGGGCCGACCCCGGGGACCGCCCCGCGTCCAACGCGCGGATCGCCGAGCCGGAGGCGGCGTGATGGCGGTTCCGGTGACGAACGGGGCGCCCCTCCCCCTCGAAGGGGTGCGGATCCTCGACTTCACCCAGGTCATGATGGGCCCCTGCTGCACCCAGATGCTCGGCGACTACGGGGCGGACGTCATCAAGATCGAGCGGGCGGGGATGGGCGACCTCTCGCGCTGGAGCGTCGGCGAGGATCCGGACGGCGGGAACAACCCGGTGTTCGCGAGCCTCAACCGCAACAAGCGAAGCCTCGCCCTCGACCTCAAGTCCGAGTCGGACCGGGAGACCGTGCGGCGGCTCGCCGAGACCGCCGACGTGGTGGTGAACAACTTCCGCCCCGGGGTCATGGAGCGGATGGGCTTCGGCTACGAGGACCTCAAGCGCATCAACCCGCGCATCATCTGGGCGATGGGGTCCGGCTACGGGCGCGACGGTCCGTACGTGCGCAAGGGCAAGGGCGGCCAGGACGTGCTCGCCCAGGCGATGACCGGGGCCATGCACCGGCGCTCCGGCCCGGAGATCCCCCTCTCCGTCTACCCCACCGCGCTCGCGGACTACGCGGCCGGCATGCACCTGGTGCAGGGGATCCTGCTGGCGCTCCTCCAGCGCGAGCGGACGGGCGAGGGGCAACGGATCTCGGTCTCCCTCTACAACTCCATGCTCGCGATGCAGATGCAGGAGGCCGCGATGCACCTCATGCGCGGGCGCGAGCTCAACTGGGCGGCGTACCCCTTGTCCGGTGTCTTCGAGACCACGGACGGCGCGATCGTGATGGTGGGGGCGTTCAAGGCGAACCCGCTCCGCGAGATCTGTCGCGCGCTCGATCTCGACGACCTGTCGGGGGACTCGAGATACGAGAGCCACGAGCAGCAGACGGCGCATCGCGCGGAGCTCCAGGCAATCTTTCGGGAGAAGTTCGCGACCGGCACGACCGCCCACTGGGTGGAGCGCCTCGAGGGCGTCGATATCCTGTGCGCGCCCGTCATGTCGCTCGAGGAAGCGCTCGCCGATCCCCAGACCGCGTTCAACCGGATGATCGTCGAATCGGAGCCCACCGCCGCCGGGCCGGTTCGCCTCGTCGCCTCGCCGATCGAGATGTCCGCCGCCCCGTTCGCGATCCGGCATCCGCCCCCGAGGCTCGACGAGCACCACGACGATGTGCTCGCGGAGATGGCGGACATGGCGGAGCCGAGCGGGGAGGAGTCGGCGGCGTGAAGGATGCGGAGCGAGACGGCGCCGGAACCTCCGGCCAAGGAGTGCGCTTCGAGCGCGCGGACGGCGTCGCACGGGTCACCCTGGATCGGCCCGAGCGCCTGAACGCGGTCGATTCGGCGACGGACGCCGCCCTGGGCGAGATTTGGGACGCGGTCGAGCGTGACCCGGACGTGCGTTGCGTCGTGCTCACCGGCACCGGCCGCGCGTTCTGCGCGGGGGCGGACATGAAGGAGGACGGACCGGGCGGCCTCGCCTACTGGGCCCGGTCCGGCCGCCACGGTTTCGGGGGGATCGCCCTCGCCGGCCGGCTCTCCGTGCCCGTCGTCGGGCGGATCAACGGCATCGCCCTCGGCGGCGGCTTCGAGATGGCCCTCGGCTGCGACATCCTCGTCGCGGCGCAATCCGCGTCCTTCGGCCTCCCGGAGCCCCGGGTCGGGCGCCTTCCCCTCGACGCCATGGTCACCCTTCCCCGCCGGCTGCCGCGCACGGTCGCGATGGGTCTCCTCCTCACCGGACGGCGCATCGGGGCCGCGGAGGCCCTCGCCGCCGGCCTCGTCAACGAGGTCGCGCCGGACGCGGAGCTCGACCGGGCGGTGGACGCGTGGGTGGAGGACATCCTCGCCTGCGCGCCCTTGAGCCTGCGGGCGATCAAGCGTTCCGCCGCGGACACCGCGCACCTCGGCGAGCGCGAGGCCCGCATCGCCGGCCTCCCGAGCCTCGTCGCCGCGCTCGAGAGCGAGGACGCCGACGAGGGAGTCGCCGCGTTCCGCGAGAAGCGCGCACCGGTCTGGAAGGGTCGATGACGGTGCCGGTCATGAACGGATCGAAGATGCAGACCGACCCCGCCAGGAGTAGCCCGGAACCGACGATGACCGGCGGGGCGTCCGCATGACCTACGTCATCAACGAAGCGTGCATCGACGTCAAGGACGGCGACTGCACGAACGTATGCCCGGTGGATTGCATCTACGAGGGCGGCCGGATGTTCTACATCCAGCCGGACGAGTGCGTGAACTGCGCCATCTGCGTCTCGGTATGCCCGGTCGAGGCGATCTTCGCCGAGGAGGATCTCCCCCCCGAGTCCGCCCCGTTCCTGGCCGTCAACGCGGAGTTCTTCGCAGACCACGTCACCGGCTGGGGCAGCCCCGGCGGCGTCGCCCCCGAATTTCGCACCGAAAAGGACCATCCGGTGGTCGCGGACTGGAACTCCGGGGCGAGCTAACCGAGTCCGATGCACCGAACAACGACAACCGATCCGCGACCGGCGACCGTTGACCATGCGTTGCCATGCCGGATACCTTCCCGGCATGGTCGTTACCATTGACAACGCAGGGCGCCTCGTCGTCCAGAAACCACTTCGCGAACAGTTCAACCTCACGCCGGGATGCGAGCTCGAGATCGAGGCCGACGTCGACGGCATCATCCTCCGCCGGGCCAACACCGAGCCTGCGCTCGTTCGCAAGGAGGGGATCCTCGTGCATCACGGCACGAACCGCACCGCGCTCGACGTCGGTGAATTCGTGCGTGCCGAGCGCAGTGCGCGTCACGCGCGCTTCACCCGCACCCCGCGTTGAGTGCGCACGCTGTTCGACACCTCCGTCCTCGTGACTCCACGATTCGAGACGCCGGGCGCATGAGCGAGCGCACGCTCTCGTTCCGCCGGCTCCTCGCCGCTCCCGGACGGGAGCGCGCGCTTCGCGACGCGGTGGTGGAGGTCGAGGACGGCCGGATCCGATCGGTGGAGTCCGGCGTCGCCGCACGCGAGCGCGACACCGGGGAGGACCTCCTCGCCCTGCCGGCGATGGTGAACGCCCACGACCACGGCTACGGGCTGCGGCCGCTCGCCCTCGGCGGGGCCGACGACGCCCTCGAGTGCTGGATCGCGTCGCTCACCGGCCGGCCGGCCATCGACGCCGGGCTCGAAGCGGCCGTCGCCTTCGGCCGGATGGCCCAGGCCGGAATCGGCGCGACCGTGCACTGTCACAACTCCCTCGCGGCGGACCGGCTTGCCGACGAGGCGGCGGAGGTCGCGCGGGCAGCGGCGGACGTCGGGATCCGGGTCGCTTTCTCGTGCCCGGTCCTTGACCGCAATGCCTTCGCGTATGGTGACCAGCGCGCAATGCTGCCGCACCTCGACCCGGTGGACCAGGACCGGCTCACGACGGCCCTCTCCCGCTCCGACCCCGCCGACCACCTGGTGGACCAGGTGGAGGGGATCGCGGCCGCATTCGAGAGCGAGCGGTTCCAGGTGCAGTACGGACCGATCGGCCCGCAGTGGTGCCTCGACGCGACCCTGGAGCGCATCGCCCGGGCCTCGGCCGACCATGACCGCCGGGTCCATATGCACCTCCTCGAATCGCCCCGGCAGCGGGAGTGGCTGGACTTCACCTACCCGCGGGGCATCCTCCGCCACCTCGACGACATCGGGTTCCTTTCGCCACGGCTCGCCGTCGCCCACGGCGTGCAGCTCACCGAGCCCGAATGCGAGCTCCTCGCCGAGCGAGGGGTGACGGTGGCGGTCAACACCTCCTCGAACCTCCGGCTCCGCTCCGGGATCGCCCCGCTCTCGCGCTTCGTCGACACCGGCCTTCGCTTCGGGTTCGGGCTCGACGGCGGCGCCCACGACGACGACCAGGACTACTTCCGGGACCTCGCCTGGAGGCTCCACAACGGGACCGGTCTCACGCCGGCATTCCCGCCCGCCCGGCTCTTCGAGGCTGCCCTTCGCAACGGCTGCCGCGTCATCGACGGGAGCGAGGACTACGGCACGGTCCGGCCCGGCGCGAGGGCCGACCTCGTCGCCCTCGACTATGGGGCGATGAGCGCCGACTTCCTCGTCGAGAGCGACGACGAGGTCGACGTGCTCCTCACCCGCGCGACCTCCGCCCACGTCCGGCACCTCGTCGTGGACGGGCGCGACGTGGTCCGGGACGGATCCCTCGCGGGAGCGGATCTCGCCGACATGGAGTCCGAGCTGATGGCGCGAGCCCGGAAGGCGACCCCGATCCCGCCCGACCAGCCACCCCGCAACCGCCGCCGCCGCGAGGCGGTCCGCCGTTACTACGCCGAACGCCACCACCTCGCCGAGTTCCCCCGCCGGGACACGACGTAGAAGTACCGGGGAATCTCGCCCGAGCCAAACGGCCGCGCCACCAGCCGCGTCGTTGGGGGCCGCGTGGCCGCACGTATACTCGCCGCATGGCGGGCAAATTCAAGACCGACGTCCTGGACCGGGCCATCGCCCGGAAGCGGCGAGAACGCGAGGCGCTTCGCGTCGCGGTGCAGGCGCGAGCGCTGAAACTGCTCGAGGAATCACCGGTCGAGCTCGACGAGGCGATCCTGTTCGGGTCGGTGGTGCGCCCCGGCCGTTTCGACGCTCGCTCCGATATTGATATCGCCGTCCCGGACCTCGAGCCCCGCGACTATTTCGCTCTCATGGGTCACCTGGAAGAGGGGCTGGAGCGCGAGATCGACCTTGTGCCGATCGATACCTGTCACTTCGCCGATTCGATCCGACGGACGGGACTGAGGTGGACCCGGACCGGTATGTAGCATTCGCGGCGCAAGCTCGGGCGCAGCTCCTCGAGATTGCGGCCATCTACGACCGCATCGACGAACGGGAACGGGTGCCCGGCCCCGCCGGTCTCGAGAGCCTCGCCCTCCAACTGCACAACCTCTACAGCGCGGCGGAAGGCCTGTTCGAGATCGTTGCGGGCGCCTGCGAGAACCATGTCGACGCCGAAGCCGGATATCACACGTCGCTTCTCCGGCGCATGAGTGTCGCGGTGCCCGGGGTTCGGCCTGCCACCGTCTCCGCCGAAACCCTGCCGCTTCTCGACAATCTGCGCCGCTTTCGCCATGTCGTCCGGTATGCCTACAGCGCCGAGATCGACGCGCGGCAGCTTCGCATCGTCCTGGAGGACGCCCGCGCTCTCCGCCCCCTGCTGTGGCGGGACGTGAAGAGATTCCTAGCGGGGCTCGAGCCGGAGGAAGTACCTGAACCTTCCCCGGATACGGCAGTTCAGTGAGACTTCGGCTGCCGAATCAGTCGGTGACCCCGAAGAACGACCCCCTTCGCGGCAAGCACCTCGTCCCACCCGCGGCGCGTGCCGATGTGCGCCGGAGCCTCATAGAGCCCCTTCGATTCCTCTTGCCGGGTGAGGCGAGCGAACTTCGCATGGAGCGGATGTTCGGCTGCGACGAACGTCTCCTTGCGGTGGAGGATCGGGGGATTCTGTGAGGTGGTGTAGTCGCGCTCGCGCACACGAAACGTCTGAAGGTGAACCGTCATGGACGAGGCAAGGGCAGGATGCGGGTCTGAGTCGAAGTCAGGGTACGAAAGGTACGAGACCTTCGGCTCGACCGTGTGGAGCTTGACGAGATTCGCACCGTCCACCCGCCCGATGTAGCCCCTCGCGCAGCCCTCGTAGAGGCGAAGCAACGGAGGCAGGCTCTCAAGCGCGCTCTCGTGAACGTAGATTGCGGACGGGGTGACCTTCCCGACCGAGGACCGACTCGCCGCCTTTGACACCCGGGTCATGTCGCCGACGGCAAGCAGGGCTACGTCCGCCTCCTCGCAAGCCCGACGATAGCTCGAGAAGATCGCACGCACGTCGCGACGCACCGGCAGGGGGAGCTGGCCGAATCGAGGCCTCCCGTCGAACCTCGAGAGCGCGAGGAAGATGAGGAGGTCCTCGCCCCGCGCAGTGACGACTCTCTTCCACGCCTCGGCATCGTGGGCGCGTTGAACGAGATGGAGCGCCCGTTGCAGACTCCCGAACCGTTCCCGGATCTCGTTCCCTTCCGGCAACTCGTCCTCGGCCGGGGCTCGACCACGCTCTTCGAAGAACTCGACGAGAGGACGCAGCAGCTCCTTGTGATCGTCGAGGGTGGATTCGACCGAGGGCAGAAGCGCATGACGATGGCGCCGGTAGCGGCTCGCCAGGAACGCCATCCGATCATCTGTGTCTCGGAAGACGTAGAACACGCCTGGCCCCGCCGCCACCGCAGGCTCGGACAGGTGATCCTCGATCCAGTCCTTGAGCTCAGCCTGTTCGTAAAACTTCTGGAACGTCGGAATCGACGTCACGAAGCCATCGCCGTACGGCGCAACGGAGACCAGCTCCGGCGTTTCCGACGAGAGGCGAGCAGACACGATGAGGGCCCGTTCGGCGAACGACCAGGCCCGAACCAGGCACTCGACGCGCTCTACGGGATCCTCGATCACGTTGACCACGTAGCCGAGATTCACCACTGAAGCACGCGTGAGGTCCGCGTCGGGCCGGTGGGCCGGATCCCAGCCTCGTGCCTGAACACCGGCGAGGCCGAGATGGCGGATGTCGTCGCCCCGGCCGCAGCCGAAGTCGAGCAAAGTGCCTTCGGGGCCGATCAGGCCATCGGCCAGCCCGAGCTTAATCGGTCGCGAGTAGTCAGGCCGCGACATGGCTGTCTTCCGTCGATTCCGAGGAAGGACAGCCGCAAGATCCATGTGGACCTCAGCAGCCACTCCCACCGGGGAAGATCACGAAAGGAGCTCCCCGACAGAGGTCGTCAGGTGCGTCCACGCCAGTACGCCATCGCAGCGTCCGCCAACTGCTGCAAATCCTCGAATTCGGCGAATGGAACCTGGACGACGAAGAAATCCTGTCCCGACGGGGTGGCTTGGTTGGCAAGGACGCACGCGAGGTGGCCCTTGCCGAGCAGCTTCTCCGCACCCCGCCTGTCGAGAACCATGCGCGAGCCGGTCGCATTCTGCACCTTGAGACAAAGGCGATTGCCCATGTTGTCTCGAAGTCGTGTAGGAACCGCGTCCGCGTCCGCTCGCTGCGTGATAAGGACGAGGTGGATGCCCGCCGCCCGAGCCTTCATGCCGAGTGCGGAGACGGAAGAAAGCACGACCTCCTGATAGTCCTTCTCCTGCGCCATCCAGGCGCCGAGCTCGTCGTGGACGAGGAAGATGCGCGACAGACGCTGGTCCGGCGAGACTTTCCTGTTGTACGCGCCGATGTTCGGAACTCGGTGTTCGACGAGGAGTTGGTAACGAGCGTCCATGTCCGCGACGAGCTTCTCGAACACGCTCGTCGCCGCCTCCATCTCGGTCACGATCGGCTGCTTCATGTGCGGAACGCCGTTCAACCATCCGAAGTCCACGCCCTTCTTGGGATCGACGAGGATGAGCTCCGCAGTCCGGGGATCGTTGAAAGCGATCATCTGCAACAGGAGCCCCTGGGTGAGGACTCCTTTCCCGCTCCCTGTCTCGCCCGCGATGAGCGTGTGGGGCCCATGCTCCTCGTAGTCAGCGAAGCTGCCGGCGAGGTTCAGGTAAAGGAGCTTGTCGTCGTCTTCGCGGGCTCCGAGGATGAAGCTCATCATCTCCCCGGGATCGCGGTCCGGCCAGTCGGCACCTAGCCATGTAGAACCGAGCGGAACCCTGGCTCGTTTCTCGCGCTTGACGAAGAGGGAGATCGTGCCGCGGCCGGGCCTCACGTCCACGACCTCGATGCCGTGGGTGGTCAACATCTGGACTTGGCGCTTCTCAATCTTGTCAACGGTGAGCGAGGGATGACCCCGGAACGTGAGCAGTGCCCCGTTCGGGGTGAGCCGGTACTTCGGTTCCGCGAAGTGAGCCTGCATGTCGAAATGGCTGAGGGCTCGCTGGGTGTCACTGCAGATCTGCTCGACCCACTCGATGGAAGCCGGATCGTCGATTGCGCCCTGCTCGTGTGACGCCATCCTCGCCAGGATGTTGTGGATGGGCATCGGCATGAAACGAGATGCGGAACTATCGGCAGGAGAGAGGGTCTCGCCAGTGAATGTGGCCGGCTCTTCCTCCAACCGCGCCTCTGGCAGCTCGTGCGCTGTCGCTCGTTCACCTACGAGCGAAGAGCCGTTCGCTTCGACTTCTTCCGACTGTTCGGTCGTGTGAGGCTCTTTCCTGTCCATGGCAACCGGGACTGGTTCCGAGTCGAATTCCGGGAAAGCTGGCGCCAGATCGTCCCGAACGGTCTCCCGCAGGCCGATGCTCGACGTTGCGCCCCGTTCGTACCAGCGCACATCGCTCAGGGCGTCGTGTTCCGGAAAGCGTCCCTCTTCCAGGGTTTGCAATGTTTTCCGGATGAGCGGTGTGGGAAGGACAAGGTGACGCAGATGGGGAAGGCCAACGTCATGCTCCATCCTGGCCGACGTTGCGTGGAAGTCATGCAGACACACGACAGCCTCACCGCTCATCCGAAAGCCGACATCTCCGGCAACCATCTGATCGAGGAAAGTGGCACGACGAAGCGGGTCCGGGATCCGCTCAGAGAGCCCTTCGCGATCGACCAGAAGATTCGCGAGCCTCGTGCACCAAGCCGCACGCGAAATCTCATCCTCGTTGTCGATGAAGATGCGGCAGAGGCGGTCCATCGTGGCGCGGATCTGCTTCAGAGCCTCCTTCGTCTCGGCAAGCTCGTTCTGCATGCCGACGAACTTCGCCTCCCCGACCTGCAGAAGAAGCTCGAAACCCTCTCCTGTGTCGAGGATCGTCACGCCGATTGCGTCCGCGACCTTGCCCTTTCCCGAAGAGAACCAGCCACGGTAGTCGTCGAGTGATATCCAGATTGGCCCGGCGGGATTGCGAAGATGCGAAGGCACCGCGCCGGTGAGAAAGGCCCGCATTACGCTGAGCCCGATCATCTCGCGCGTCGAGTTGGCGTACCGGGCAGCGGACAGGACCTTCTGACCTGAAATCTGGAGGACGTGATGCAGAACCACTTCAGCAAGCCTGGCGGCCGTCTGGATATCGATGCCGCAGGACTCGATGAGCTCGTCCTTGAGCTTGGACTTCAGGCGTTCATCGACCGTGCCAGCCGAGATAATCACCCGTCCGTCGGAACCTGGCGCCGAGATGTCGCGGATTATCTGCACCTTGCACATCTCGAGGAGCTGTCGGCAGGAGACCTTGTCATAGGTGACCACCCACTCGGCAAGGTCATGGGCACGGCGGATGAGCTCTCCAACATGTGAATCGTCGAACTGGACGTGTCGGATGAGAACGCCGTGATGATCAGAGGGCAGAACAGCCCCTGTGCCCATTTCGTAGAGAAGATCCTGATACTGCGCCACGGCACGAGGGGGGCGCGGGAGAGTCAGGTACACGCCGACTCCTGGCGCATCAGCTTCGGTAAGCCTTCGGCGTGGCTTGCGAAGAGCGGCCAGGTCGAAGGCCGAATCGAGGTCCTCCGTGGAGCCTCGCTCGTGAACCCAGCTCGGTTGCGCGTGGTGGCTGATCGCATCGTGCAGGAAGACAAGGTCCATGTCCCGGATCGCGTCGCCCTGTCCAGGTGCCGTCCGATTGGGCTTCACGTCAACGCGCAGACGTGAGAGAAACCCCTTCGCCGTTTCACTGATGTTCTCGGTTCCAAGCCGAAGATTCTGGTTCCGGTAGATGGACCGTAGCCGCTCCTGATCGTGGTGCGTGATGACGAGGTCGCAACGAAGGTCGCGATCGCGATGGATGCGCTGCGCCATCAGGCGCGATATCTCCCGCGGGAGGGTCTGGCTCTCGGAGTTGTAGATTGCCGCGGCGAGGTTGGTCGACTCGTGAGGGTGAACCTCGAGATATTGCCCAACGCCCTCCATGAACTTCGCGGCAGCTGATGGCGCAGAGGTCTCAAGCGCCTCCTGGCTGCGCGCAACGCAATCGGCCGGCACGAGCAGGCTGTACCCCGCCACATCCTCAATGGATACCATGGGGGTGTCGTCGAGCATGGCCACCTCGGGAAAAACCCAGCGCCCCGTCAGCGCGCGCCGCTCCTCAAAGGCGATCGTCAAGTCGGCATTTCGCGCGGTGGGCGATCCGAGAACCCGATCAACGAACATCGCGAGATCGAGAATCTTGGCACGCCGTTCCGCAAGACGAAGTGGGTGCCAAGCTGTGACAATCGCCATCGGATCGGAACCCTCGGAGGGAAGGATGCCAATCCGGGCTACAAGCGGCCGGATCTCCATCCTGGCCCGTTCGCTGGTGGCGTGAACGCGGCAGGCTTGGCACAGGGCACCGAAGGCTTCAGCCTGCGCAACGACGTCTTCGCTCGCGAACCCCGCTCCAGGATCGACTGCAATCGCCTCGATCACGCGACTGTAACTGCTTCCGAAGACATCGACAGCACTACGCAACGTCTCGGCAGAGGCTGACGACACGCTCCCTGAAGCTCCGAGCGCGGCAATCTTCTCTCGAAGCTCGGCGAGGATGTCATCCTTGGGACCCACTGTGACGTCAAACGTTCGTCCATCCTGCGCGAGCGCGACGTCATTGAAGGAATTCGTCTCGGTGAGGGTCGTCGAGGAAACCCGCGACTCATCAGCACTCGTTCGCGGCGCGAAGAACTGCTTTCGAAACACGCCGACCCGGTTCTCGACAGCCGTCGCGAGCGCTTCAAGGTCGTCGGGAAAGGCAAGGCTGATCGGTTCGTTCTTTGCCTTCAATCCTGGCTGCCATGTCGCCTTCACGCGTGGCGCCGACTTCGGAGGCGCTCGGAGTCCACCGAGATCCTCGACTTCCCCAGCTTCGACAAGATAGAGCTCGAGATCGACCTTGCGGCCATCGTTCGAGCTGACGGAGTCCACCGCGTGATGATCGAAACACGCGTCGAGATCCCACACGACACGAGGTCCGAGATGGTCGCGGAGACACCGCAACTGGAACCTGAAGAGCTTCTGTACCCCGGCGTCCAGTCGCTCCCAGAAAATCGCCTTGTTGTGTTGCGTGGTGCGAACGAGAACGTGCGGGTCTTCCATCTCCGCGAGCTTGTCGGCACCAGCGATGATGAGCGCCTCGAAGCCTTCGGCGAAGGCCGACATGAGATCGTGGCCGATGACCTCCCTCGAAAAGAGGCGGCGGTGCCAAGCCTTGAACACCTTGATGACATGCGGGTGGTTCAGTCTGTCCTGCCACCGCCCAAAGAACTCCAGCTCCTCGTCCCTGGGCTCTCTTGGAATCGTGTCCTTGAGGGTCCGCAGAAGGTCTCGATCCTCGTCGGTGACTTCATCGCCGTAGTTCCCCTCGATAAAGTCGAGGGTCTGGTCGCCGAGGGTCCTGCGTGTGGTCCTGCGCCCCTCGGAGAAGAGAGACGAACCGATATGCTCCCAGGAGACACGTTCACAGAAGTCTCGCTGGGTCTCTCGCCACGCACCCGGTCGAATCCTGTGCTCATCATCGAGCAGAGCCCTCACCGCGTCGAGGGCCGCAATGACGTCCTGCTCGTCCTGGTGTTCGTACGCATCGACGGCCGCCCGCACCGCCTGCGTGTTCACCGGTTCTTGCTTGGGCGTCATCAGGCCTGCGTAGACGCCGACTTCGGTCTGCGCGAGATGGAAGGCAGATCGGAAATCCTGAGGACGCGCTTTCGGATTGGCGCCCTGTTTGAAAGCCGGAAGCTTGGTGATGCCATCGCGGGGAATTCTGAGCGCCGGTGCAGCATTCTGGATCCGCACATTGACCGGATACCCGAAGTCCTGTTCCCTGATCGCGAGGATGAAGTCCACCCACATCTCGAGATCGATGAAGATCTGCGATGTGCGCAGCCCGTCGAGCATCGAACGCAGGTAGTTGTTCGGCTCGCCGGATTCGCCAAGGAGGCCGAGCCACTTCTCGCGCTGAGCGACAATCGACTGCCCGTCGATCCGCGGCAACGGCCCGAGCCCGGCACCGATCCCCTGGCGTTCCTCGTCGGACGGGGCAAAGACGATCACATCCGCCTCGGCATTGTGCCGCCAATGCACCGCCGATTGACTCGACAGAAAAGCCGGGTCCACGCAAAGCTTGGTTGCCGCGTTCGGGTTCATCCGAAGCAGAAGGCTTCGTCCTTCGATCCCGGTACCGGGCGAGGTTCTCGCGATCCCCTCGAGGAAGACCGCAGGAAGTCCAACGAGCATGAATGTCACGCGTTCGCCACGGCTCGCGTCGCGCACCGCGTCAGCTACATGAGCCCAGACGACTTCACCGACGAGGTCGCCCCTTTCCAAGCAAACCGGGCACCGGCCGGCGCCGACTCCGGATGGAGAAACGGGCGCGCAAAGCGCGCAGATGTTCTGTGTCGTCATCGTCGGACTTCTATGATTCTTGCCTGTATGGGTTCATCACGAAGGCGCAATCGTCCGAGAGGCGCCGCGTAAGCGCGAGACGTGTCATCCGTGCCTCGAGTGCCATCAGGTTGGCCTCAAAGCTCTGTGCGCCAACCGGAAGACGGTCGAAAGCCCTTCTCGCCTCGTCCGGCCCGATGACGATCCCGTACCGCTCGTGGAGCCGTGCCACGAAGTCCCGGAGCTCCACGGTCCGATCAACGTTTGCCATGACGAGCGCGAAGAGGAGGTGGTCATCGATCGCGAACCATGTGCCGATGCGCTGCCGGGCCGTGGCAAGACCAATATCCTTCGCGAGCGGCAGCAGATACTTGTGAATGTTGTTCTTGTCCCGAGTCAGGGCATGTTCGATGAACGAGTCACGCTGCCTGTCGGGCGCACCAGGGCGCAGATCCCGGTTCTTGAACCCGAACAACTGCCGAAGAGCACCCGCGGCTGCCGTAGGACTCCCAAGGTCGCGCGCAGTCTTCCAGCCGTCATCGGATTCAAGCCGTCGTTCGATGAAGGCTCGAACGGCTCGATTGGCTGCCTGACGGTGGCGGTTCAAGTGAGCCTTGGCAGATTGCCGGAGCTGGCTGTCGGCTCCATCGGTCAGATCCGCGACGATGGGCTCGGTACCTTGTGCTCCGACTTCCTCTCGAGCACGTTCGGCAAGGTACACGACGAGGTTCAGACCGGTGATCCGGAAGAGCGGTTCGAACAGATGGCCATTCGGGAGCCGCTTGAGCTGAAGGATACCGAGCCAGTCCTCGGCGAGACGATCGTAGGCATCATGCCGGCGGTAAGGGAGATAGCCAACGTGCACGCTCGACCCCTTGGTCTCGTTCGGGTCCGACAGGGCATTGGCGATCCGGTTCATCGGGTCATCAGGGTTCAGAAGGCGATCGCCGATGAGTCGCCCGAGGGGTTGCACATGCCGGGACCGGTTCAGCATGAGATAGACGAGCTCGCCGCCGCGGCCAAAGAAGCGACGATCGGGGCTCCAGCTCCGATTGGACGACTCGCGAAGGTCGGGGCAGATCATGTCCGGTCCGGTAACGGCAAGGAACCGCGAGGTCCACCGCCGGTTGTGCATCACGTCGAGCTCCATGGACTGGAGCAGCTGCACGGCCTGAGTGAGCGAGTCGATTCGACAGTCGAAAACGGCGTCCAGATACGCGAAATGATCCTGCCCGTCGTTGTCGGAATCGAACTGGTTGTTCACCCGTTCCTTCCACACCGACCACTTCGCATCGTCATGGATGGTGTCGTCCTTCGCGATCTTCTCGAGGTGGCGGTCCTGGAACAGCAGGAACCGCATCTTGCGGCGGTGGGGAAGGTCGTAGTGGAAGGCCTCGTGGGTCGCGTCGCTCGGTGCCACGCTTCCCAGAGACTTCGCAGCACAGACCGCGAGCGCTTCGAGAACGACCATGAACGGTTCCTGCTCCTGGAGGAACCGATGGCCGTGAATGGACTCCTGGACACGCATGTCCGCGCCGTCAAGGAGGCTTGGAGGGGCCGGGAGCGGGGTCGTTGGAGTGGTGGACATCACCAGTCGTCCTCAGTGTCCATGACGTCGATGGGGCGGCTCTGAAGAGTGCCCGCAGACATTGCTATCTGCTGCGGAGGAGGGAGCCTTGAGTTGGATGCCTCGAGGACGGCAGACGTGGCGCGAAGCTGAAAGCGTTCGACGTCCTGAAGACACTCGGACGAGAAGCTCGCGGGAAGAGCCCCTTCGCCGATTCGAAGGAGGCATTCAACCATGGTGGGCCGCAATTCAAGGTCAACGCGAAGGTCGGTTCGCCCCAACGGCGCGATCGTCAGCACCGGTGCCTTGCCATTGCCGTCGGTCTTTGGCAGCGAGGCATACGTGGACTCCTTGCCCTTTGGTCCAGCGTGTTGAACGAGCAACGGGATCTTCCGACCGCGGTACACGCCAGACGGCTCGGTGATCCAGATCCGGTCATCGGTGTTCGTCATCTCACCGGTCATCATCCGGTTCAGAGCTCGAACAAGAGCACGCCGGATCTGCTGCGGTACCCTCGTCCCGTCAGCGGACAAGGCAGAAGCGAGGCGGATGTAGTCCGCGCCATGCTTGAAGACAGAGAGGTTCCACGGGTCTCGCCGCTGAGTGCCGAGATTTTCTTCGGCATCGGGGTCAATGGAGAAGAAGAGCCGCCGGCGCTGGTCAACCATGTCCCGAGTGAAATCGCGAACGTGCGCGTCAGGGTTCGCACGGTACCGGTTACGGAGCAAATCGAAGATGCGGTCACCGTAGAAGGCGCACGTCGGAAGCTCATCCGAGCCCCAAAGAAGACTGTGGTCGAAGAAGTTGTTGGTCTCGAACCCCACACCGAACTCGCTGAGAACCGCGAAAGCGCCGTACTGCTTCCGTTCGCGCTCCCCAAGGTTCGCTCCAAACGCATTCGCGTATGGATTCGTCTCGGCGTAGTCGTCGTTGCTCGCCCGGCGGCGCGCGCGCCGGCAGGTGAGGAGCGCGGCACCGGGCTTTCGGTCACCGAGCACGATGTTGACCACAAGGAGAAGCAACTGCCGGATGGACAGGTGCTGCCGGTCCGCCGCAGCCATCCGGATCATGTCCTTGAGGCGGGCCCGCATGGACGCACCGTCGGTCTTGCGAAGGATGTCGAGGTTGCACCGGATCGGGCAACGGTTCTCGACTGAAGCAAGGGCGGGACACCCGGTGCAACCGGACCAACCTGGATGCAGGACG
The DNA here is from genome assembly GCA_022822245.1 of Gammaproteobacteria bacterium. Next base: position 14,917 of record JAJECB010000172.1, on the reverse strand, counting down.
ATCGCGTCGATGATCTTGTCGACTAGGTGCTGATGCGACTGGCGCGACATGTTGAAAAGGCGGAAGTTGCCGTCCGGATCATGCTCCTCTTCCTTGCGGAGCATGTCGGCAATCCGGTGGTGCAGACCATCCCCTTCTCCTTCCCGGTCGCGGAAGAACTTGAGAAGGTGCCCGTCGTTCACGCAGATCACGAAGAGATCTGAGCCCTCACCAAGGAGCGAGTCCCTGACCGACGGGAAGATCTCGTCCTTGTCACTGTCGTTGAGCTCGCTAAGGTCCTTGATGAAACGAATGTGGCGGCGTATTCGGTCGGGAAGGGGAAGCTCGAATACCTTCTGGGTGTTCGTCCACATCTCCTCGCGATCGGCGAGGGCCTCGACCAGCTTGCGGGCTGCATACGTCTTGCCATCTCCGGCGGTGCCGGTGAGGATGACGGACACCGGCCGCTCGGAACGAAACAGCGCCTCGAGTTCGCCAATGAGGGGCTGATCGATCTCAAGAGGCGCGCAGCCGGTCCTCGCGGCAGTATCAACCACGAATTCGTCGTAGAGGTTGTTGGACGATGGCTGCGGCCCGTAGGACCCCAGGAACTCGACGAGTAGATTGGTCGTCATGCGGATGCCTCACAGATGGCAGATGGCACAGCCGTCGTCCGGTTCGCCAAGCGGAGCCTGATGGCGCTCCGCGATTGCCTCAAGCTCCTCAAGCGGCCTTGTTTGCGACCAGGTGAAGCGCCGACCACTTTGAGTGGGCTTCTCATAGGTTTTCGCGAACTCGAACAGATCGGGATGCCTCTCCTTGAGTCCTTGCCACTCGCCGATCTGCTGGAAGAAGCAGAAGTAACAGCCAGAGCGGGACCGCCACTCGTAGTATGGTGGCAGCCCGAGACCGCTGTCCATCAACAGCTCTCGCACGTCGTCGAGTCCAAACCCGATGTCCTTCAGAGGGTAGACCGGCCGAACGTTGCTCCTGTCCGAGATCACGACTGCCTTCGAACGCGGTGAGTTCGCGACATTGTCGGCCGGTCTCTTCGGAGTGCCCCGGAACCCTTCCCGGTTCTCGTCCGCCCGGATGCCGATGTAGGAATAGGCCTCGTCCTCGCCAACGAAGTACTCGAACGGCTTAATCTTGAGCATACGCGTGCACCAGCGTGCCTGCGGATTCGGAAGGAACCCGGAATAGACCTCGTTCAAGACGACATCGAACGGCGACCGACGGCCGCCCTTCGACCGCACCTTGAGCTCAGGGAGATCGAGCGCCGTGAGCCTGTTCACTTCTACGCTGAAGATGGCCTCGAACCGTTTCAGGTAGCTGTACGTCTCGGGGAGCTCGGCACCGGTGTCGGTGAAGACGAACTCGAGCGGGAGATCCCCATGAGCGTCTAGCATGTAGACGGCGAGCGCCGTCGAATCCTTGCCGCCGCTCAGTGGCACGACATGCCGCCGCGTGCGGTCCTGAACAGCTTCTTGCAGGGCAGTCGGTGTCATCGTCTCTCCCTGTAGATCTCTTCAAGGTACTGCATCAACTTCTCACGCCCGAGGCTCGAATAGTACTGGTCGAAAACACTCGCGAGCCGATTCTTGAGGAAAGGTTCAAATGCGGGTGAGCCATCAGCGCGCGCGAGTGCGACGTCCTCAACTCGATGCACCGCCGACTCCAGACGATCCCGGAACGAGGCGATTGTCCGATCGTCCCACTCGTCGAAGCCGATCCCGAAGAGGATCCCGCTCAGCATCGTCACGAACCCGAGCTCGCCGCGTGGGGCGTTCCGAGCGAGACGCGATCGGGACAGAATTCCACGCGCTTCCCGGTCCAAGTGTCGCAGGCCGTCTTCATCGAGTGGGAGCGCGTGCGCCCATGCCTCGGCGGCCTGGAGGAGCGTTATCGCAGTGCCGGAGATCTGTCCGTTGAAGAGGTCCGTTGCCGCGGCGGCGGCCTTGCTCGCGAACGCGTCCGCAACGGCCCCCATCTGTGCAACGGCATCTCGGAAGACGCGCACGGAACGATCACTGAGGGGATCATCGCCGAGTGTCTGCGGAAAGTCGCGTACCAGGAAATCCAGCGGATCGAAGGACCGACGCCGGAGCACTGGCTGAAGCAGGTCAGCGGCTTTGCCAAGGCCTCGCGCGGTGAGGGCCGAGGGGGGAAGCGAATTCCGCCAGTCATGGAGGCCATCGTAGAATGCGCGCACGAGGTCTGGCTCGTGGGGATCCAGCTCACACACAACCTCCTTGACCATCAGTTCAAGGTTGTGCGTCTGCTCGGTAGTGAACGGAAAGACCTCCAGATCGAAACGAGAAGGGGCCTCGCAGAGCCGCTCGATGAGAGTCGGCTGAATGTCATCGACGTAGCGCCTTCGCCCGTCGGTGAGCTCGCGAATCGCGATGCCGTGGCCGAAGGTGCGAAGACCAGCCGCAATGAGGAGTGGAAGGAGACCCTCGCGCAACCCGATCGGCGGTGCGCAGAGCCGCTCGAACAACACCTCGAATCCCTTGGCATGATCGTCGGGGCGAGAGAAGAACTCCTCGATCAGCTCCCAGACACGGCGCGTGCCGGGATCGGGGACATTACAGGGGTGCGCCCAGCCCCACGCCGCCCCGCGCCTAGTGTAGAGGTGCGTTCGTTCGTACACCGTGCGATAGATGGAAGCGTCTGCGGAGGTCGCGCCTTCGTACCCGAGCGATGGAAGACCCGATCGCTCGATCACGGCAAGGATGCAACGCTTGCGGGCCGAACGCGTGACTGCAGTGACCTTTCGACGCACGACCTGCTCGCTACGAATGGAGGGGGAGTCAGGGAAACGGGTCTCAAAGAGGAGCGTGAGTACGTCGCCCGGACTTGCACCGAGGGCAAAGTCATGGACCTCGCCATTGGAAAACCACACGACCTCGCCACGATCCGGATTCATGAGGCGCTCAAGGGCCTGGCGCAGGGCCGTCTCGGCGTCGGCCTGGAGCTCGTGGAGCTCGGAAGCGACGAGCGGATCAGCCTCGAGCACATCGGGCCGGTCGAGGAGAGCCTTGACCGCCATGAGATCAGCGAGGATCTCGGCGACTTCCGCGGAGCGCCGGGGGAGCGCCACGATGAGGTGAGGGGGGAGTCTGGAAGCGACGGCCCGGAGATCGTCGCGCTCGACGGTTGCATCGACCACCAATGCGATGAGAGCGTCTTCGGCATCGGCGGCATGGTGAAGGGAACTTCGTGGCTCCTCGGCGAGAAGGTCGGAGGCGATGACAAAACGGGCGCGTGCGAAACGGGTGATGCCCCGCTCGTAGTTGTATCGAGGAGCGATGTAGGGATCGGGGGGGAAGAACTCTTCGAGGGTCGCGGCGATGTCCCGGTCGAGGAGGAAACGTGCGGCCTCCTCCGCGACCATACTCGCGAGATCGAGGTCGGCGCCGTGCCAAACCGAGACGTCGTCGATGCGACGCCGATGCAGCAGCACCTTTCGATCGACGAGGGTGTCGATCTGTGCCTCCACCTCTTCGCGCGAGATACTGGTGCCTTCCGTGACGGCAAACACGAGGCGCTCGCGAGGGAGCTTCGTCCGCTCGCCCGCAGCACCCAACTGAAGGAGCGTTGCCGCCTTCACAATCAGCTCCTGCAGGCCCGTATCGGTCCGGGACAGTGCGGTTTCAGCCTCGACGAGACGGCGGTGGGAACCGCTCGGGCCAGTGTCCGCACGCATGGACGGTGCGAAGTAGTCGTAGAGCGTATCGAGGGCGACGGAGACTCCGGGCTCGATGGCGGAGAGGGTCTCCTCGAGACACCGGAAAACGGTCCGCTCGTTCTGCGCGACCTGCACCGCAAGGCGCGGCAGGACATCGAGCGCGGCAGGTGTGAGCGGTGCCGTTCGAGCGAGAACGCGCGTAAGCGCCTCGACGTCGGCGAAGCCAGGGAAGAACCCCGCGCGCTGGGCTCTTGTGGCTAGATCGAGGCAGGAGCCTTCTCGTTCGCCGCAGAGCACGTCCGCGAGCATTTCGTAGGTATCGACCCCATCGTCGAGGAGGCTCAAGGTGTCGAAGCGCCCCTCGATCTTCCGCCAGACCGATTGCGCCGAGTCCGATACGCGGCGGGTGTAGTGGTACACCCCTTGGTGCATGAGCGTCGTGAAGGTTACGGCGGGGCGCGATCTACGAACGGCCCACTCCGCCAGATCCTGCACAGCGAGGAGATCTTCCGTACGGCCCTCGCGCACGAGGGTCTCGAGATGCTGACCGAACTCGTCCCAGACGATGGCAAGTCGCTTGACCCCGTCCTTCCGGACCCTTTGAAGGAGGGCCGTCAACGCACCCTTCATGCTGGCGCGGGGCGAAATGCCCACCTGCTCGCACAAGGCGGCCGGGAGATCCAGGCACGCCCCGTGCAGGAGCAGAACGCGGCTCTCGCCGCTCGTCTGCGCGAGCGCCTTCAGCAGGTCCGGATCGACAGGCTCGATCCGACGGCGCAGATCCTCGACATGATCATCGGTTCCGACGAGGAGGGTGATCCCGGCGAGCGCAGCGATCGACTTCCCCGCACCGTAAGGGGCGACGACGTGGGTCGCGCGGCTTCTCTCGAACCCACACACCGCCCACAGGACCTGAAGCGACTTCCGCGTGGAGCGGTAGCTCGCGACGACGTCGCGGCGCCAAAGGTCGTCGGCGATGTTGACGGATCGAAGCGCGCTCATCCGTGGCCCCCACGCGCGGCAAGTTCGGTCCGATCGTAAAACAGCTTGGCCCAGGTTGGTGCCCTTGCGCTTCGGATCGAGACGACACGCTCGCCGGCAAGGAAGCGCACCACCATCCGGTCCGCGCCGAGCTCGCTCGCTCCTGTGGACGCAAGCTCGAGCAGGTCCTCCCGCGTGCACCCCAGGATTGCGCCCGCGGAGACCATCGCGAGGCTGCTCGTTGGAATGTCGAGGAGCACGTCCTCGTCGAGGGGCTCCGTCGGTGCCTCGACAGCGAACGACGAGAGGACGATCCCGAGAGTCTCCGGAGGAACCGGCGTGGGCTCCGAACGCTCGAAGCGATCCGTCGCGCGCACGTGGCGAAAGAGATTCAGCCTGTGCAGGGGCGAGCCGAGATTGTCCTCGGGATCGCGTTGCGGCCGAGGCACCGGAACCGCGTAGGCCTGAAGGACGGTTGCCACCTCGCGCTGAATGCTTCGAAGCGGAGGGGGCTTTCGCTTCTCGACGGCGAGATCCTGCTCAAGCGCGTCGACCAGCGTGGTCCGATCAAAGCGCTCTGGACGACGGTGGGAGAAGAACCACGGGAGTGAGGAGCCCGTATTCGCCGTCAACGCGGTTGCGTGGATGAGCCACCAAGTGCCGAGCAATGACATGAATGGGTCGCGCTCGGCGATGAGCTGCCCCAATTCGGAAAGATCGAGAGGTCCGGCTTGGCGCGATCGCTCGGCGAGCCCCATGGTATGAAGCCACCAGCCGATCGACTTCGCCATGTTCCGACCGACGCCGAGCTCATCGGCGATCTGCGGGGTCGAGAAGGTGCCGGAATGACCGGCCTCGAGATGGAGAAGTCCCTTGGTAAGCCAACCTGGCCGAGGAGCGAAAGTCTCGTGGCCGCCGAGCTTCACACCAGCCCGCCCATGGTTTCGCGCAAGTCCGCCGCCTCCTCTACGAGAGCTTGAACGGCGGCCTCAACCTCGCGTTCATCGTTATCCACGGCGAACGCAAACCGGATGCTCGCAAAGGCTTCGGACCGGGCAAGACCCATCGCGGTGAGGGTCGGGGACGGCTCGGGACTTGCAGAGGAGCAGGCCGAGACCTGCGAGCAGATGATCCCGCGATTCTCAAGTCGCGCGACGAGTGCCATGCCATCGACTCCCGGGAAGGTGACGTTGGCGGTGTTGGGGACGCGGGGCGCGTCTGCGCCATTGATCCATGCGTCCGGGATCTGCTCGGTCATCATTGCCTCGAAGCGATCGCGAAGACTGCGGAGATGCGTAACGGCCGCAGTCAGTGACTCGGAGCGGAAGTCGGAGGCGGTTCCAAGACCCACGATCCCTGGAACATTCTCGGTGCCGCCACGAAGCCCGGCCTCCTGCTCGCCGCCAAGCTGAAGGACGATGGAATCTGGTGTGGCGTCCGACTGAATGAGGGCACCGACTCCCTTGGGAGCATGGAACTTGTGCCCCGAGAGCGTGAGGTACGCGATGTCGAGGGAGCTGAAGTCAACCGGGAACCGCCCGACGGCCTGGGACGCATCGAGGAGGACGGGAGCTCCGGTTCGGGCAGCGCAAGCGCAGATCGCTTCGATGTCTTGGAGGACACCCGTCTCGCCGTTCGCCCAGGCGACGGCGACGAGTGCTGGCGAGACGGCGAGGAGTTCGTCCAGCCTCTCGATGTTCCAACGTCCAGACTGGTCGAGGGGCACGAAGTGGATCCGGTCGGGGGCCTCGAGCCGGTAGGAACCCGTGAGCGAAGGGTGCTCGGCCGCGGAAGAGATCAAGGCGTAGCCGGCCGACCGGTAGTGTCGAAGGACGCCCTCGTTGGCTTCGGTCGCGCCGGAGGTGAACGCGATCCGTTCGCTCGGTGCCCCTACGAGGCGGGACACACGAGTCCGGGCAACGTGGACTGCCCGTGCCGCCTCCTGCCCTAGACCGTGCTGGCTCGACGGGTTGCCCCAGAGGTCGGTGAGCGCATCGGAAACCGCTGCCACCACCTCCGGCAGCGGACGCGTCGTCGCATTGTTGTCGAGGTAGATCATCTAGCACGGACGGCCTCCCGGCACGCCTCGTCGATGTTCGCCTCCAACTGCCCCCAAGCCAGCACGAAATAGGCTTGATCGTTGATACTCCGCTCTCGCTCGGCGGAACCCGCGTCTGGCTCGTGGCCATTCCCGTCCTCGGTGTCGCGCAGGCTTCGGAGATGGAGATCCGCCCGCTCATACACGGCCGCAACAGCCTGAAGGTCGCTCACTGAAGGACGCGCCTCAACCACTCGCGTGCCACCGCTTCGCTGTCGCACCGCCGCTCGGCGCGGGAGACCTCCCAGTTCGGCTGTGAGAAGTTCTCGGCCGTATCGATGATGTAGTGGTAACGTCCGTCGCGCTTCAGATCGACCCGGCCGTTCTCGCCGATGATCCACAGTGCGTGCGGTTCCAGCTTGGCGGCGAGGCCCGCCTTGTCGCGGAGCTCGAGCGTCGGCACTTGCTTCGCGCCCACGCCGAACTTGCGCATCAACGGCTCGTGCATCACGACCGGGACGCCCCGGCGGGCCTCCCAACCGTCGGGCAACCAGCCGTCGATCATGGCATAGAGCCCGTTCAGGCGCTCTTCCCAGTCATCGACGCGCCGCTGAACGTGCGCCGCATCGACCGTCTCGCTCGTGATGTCGTCGAGAACCGTGCCCATCGAACCGTTCCGCTTGCCACTCGTTTACCCAAGCTACGGATTATCCGCGCCCCAACTGCGGTTGCACACCCCCAGCTTTACTTCCATCGTGCGGGGCGGATGACTACCGACCCTCCATGAGGGTTGGCGAGATGGAAGAGGGGGCCGGAGCCCCCTCTTCCCGCGAGCGCACGAGCGGCGCTCAGTTGATCCACTCGTTCACCGTGTTCATGTTGTTCGCGACCCATTCCTCGGCCACGTCGCGCGGGTCCAGCTTGTCGCGGCCGATCCTGAGGATCCACTGATTGACCACCGCCGGGTCGAGGGTGATCTGACTCAGGAACTTGGCGACCGGGGGATTGCGGGTCTCCAGCGACTTCGAATAGGCCACGTAGATCATGGCGTCGGTGCTCGCGCAGGCGAAGTGCGAGGCCTCGAGCCAATCCTCCTTGTCCAGGTCCATGTTCTCGCATCCGTCGGTACGAGCGGGCTCTTCGATCGCCGAGATGTCGTAGGCGGCATGCACCCACTCCGGCGTCCAGTAGTAGAACAGGATCGGCTGCTCGCGATTGATCGCCGCCTTGAGCTGTCCCTTGAACGTGGCGTCGGGAAGGATCTCCGGTTCCCACAGATCGGACAGGCCGTAGCTCTTGAACTTGACCTGCCACATGCGGGTGGACTTCCAGCCGGCGTCGCCGGCCCAGTACTCGCCCTTGCCGTTGCCGTCCTTGTCGAACATCGCGGCAATCTCCGGCTTCCTCAGATCGTCGACGGTCTTCACCATGTCGGCCATGTAGCTCGGCACGTACATCTGCTGCGTCCCGAGGTACGGCGTGTTGTGGCCGACGGTCTTGGCGCCATCGACGTACTTGTCCCAGATCCCCTGGCGGTTGGGCATCCAGAGATCGGTGTAGACGTCGGCCGAGCCGTCGCCCTTGTCCATGCCCGCCGCGATCACCGAACCGTCCGACAATCCTTCCTTGATGACCGCCTCCGAGCCCATCGGCCCGTTGATGATCGCCTGAATGACATAGCCGATGGCCCTTGCGCCGGTCCATGTGAGATCCCCGATCGTCACGGTGGCATCCGACGCCGAAGCGCCCGATGCGGAGCCGAGCAGGATGACCGCGGAGACCGCAATGTTGCGAATGGATTTCACGTCTCGTCTCTCCTTCTTCAGTCTTCGTCAGGGTCGGGCAACCGGCCCGTTTCCCGCTTCAATGGCGAATCCGGTTCGCCCTTTGCACCACCCGGTCGATCATCATCGCGAGCAGGGCAATTCCGATTCCGGCGAGGACTCCTCGGCCGGTTTCCGTGTTCTCGAGCGCCTCGGTCACCACGTACCCCATGCCACCCGCGCCGATGAGGGCGGCGATGACCACCATCGAAAGGCTCATCATCACGACCTGATTGACGCCCGTCATGATCGACGGCAGGGCGAGCGGTAGCTCGACCTTCCTCAGCAGTTGCTTGGGATTGGCGCCGAAGGCGAGCGCCGCCTCCTTGGTGCTCTCAGGCACCTGGCGGATGCCAAGGGCCGTCAGGCGGACCATCGGCGGCATGGAGAAGATGACCGTCGCGAGGATCCCCGGTGGCTTGCCGATGGAGAAGAACGCAATGGCCGGCAGCAGGTAGACGAAGGACGGAATCGTCTGCATGACATCGAGGATCGGCGTGACCACCACTTGGCCGCGTCTCGACTTGCCCACCCAGATGCCGACCGGGAGCCCGACCACGACGCAGATGATCGATGCGGCCACCACCAGTGACAGGGTATCCATGGCCGTTTGCCAGAACCCGAAGAGGGCGAGGTAGACAAGCGATGCGCCGACGAACGTGGCGACCCGCGGGCCGGCCATGCGCCAGGCCGCGAACAGGAGGACGGCCATGGTGATCGGCCAGGGGGTGCCCACGAAGACCGACGTGATGGCGCTCAGCATCCCCCGCAGGAACCTCGTGATGCCGTCGAACAGGAAGCCGTAGAACACCGTGAGGTAGCCGATGACATCGTCGATCGACTGCGATGTCCAGGTATTGAGGTTGACCGGCGGGGCATCCTCGCGCGGCGGCGTCCGCTTGACGATCCGCTGGCCGTCCTCGTCCCGCGGATACGAGATCTCGTCCGGCCGGTCGATCCAGAACAGGGTCGGAAACTCGCCGATCACGAAGCAGTCGAAGCGCCGCTTGAAGGTGACCGACTCGCCCCTCGCAAGGGCGCGATCCTGCTTGATGCAGCTCCGCGCGTCGGGCGCGAACTGCGTCGCGCGGTAGAGGAACAGCGGCACGACGAGTGTGAACACGAGCGCCACGATCAGCAGGCGCGAGGGGTCGAATCCGCGGTTGACCCCTCGATTGATGCGCCACCGCTCGTACTGCCGGGCGTACAGGCGATCGGCGATCCATGAGAAGAGAAGCCGTCCGAGGACGAACACGAGGATGGCGGCCATGAGGTGGGTGCCCGACCAGCCTTCGTATCGCTCGACCAGGTACGCCTTGTCCGCGTTGTCGACGGCGGCCTGCGCGTACTTGAAGTACAGGGCGGCATTGACGGCCGCGACCAGGTCGATGACGAAGCCGACGATGAAGAGCAGCCAGTTGCCGCGAAGGGCGGCCCAGATGAAGCTGCCGACGAGCGCGGCCGGGTTCACGTGGTGGGGCGGAAGCGACGCCTTCTGGATCTTCAGAAAGACATCGGCGTAGTAGTTACCCTTCGTCCCGGCAAAGTCCTTGAAGGGCTTCAGTTCACTGGCGTCGTCTTGCATTGCGTTCACGCCTCCCCCTGAATGCCGCGCAGGAGATCGTCTTTCGTCACCACCCCGATCGGCGTGGAATCGTCCATGATGACGATGGGCTTGTCCTGGTCGACGGCCAGGCCGACGAGGGTATCGAGGTCGTCCTCCGGACCGGCGGTGGGGCACCCCTGAAGCGTCGTCAGCTCGCCGGCGCGGCTCCGGAACCGTTCGATCGGCTGCATGACCGTGTGGGCATAGACGAGCTTCAGCTTGGAGATGCCGGCCACGAAGTCGGCGACGTAGTCGTCGGCCGGCTCGGTGACGATCACCTCCGGGGTTCCCGTCTGCACGATTTCGCCATCCTTCATGATGGCGATCCGCGAGCCCATCCGGATGGCCTCGTCGAGATCATGGGTGATGAAGAGCGTCGTCTTCTTCATCGACTTCGACAGCTCCAGGAACTCGTCCTGGAGATTGCGGCGGATGAGCGGGTCGAGGGCCGAGAACGGCTCATCCATCAACAGGATGTCCGGGTTTGCGGCCATCGCTCGGGCGAGACCGACCCGTTGCTGCATCCCGCCGGAGAGCTCCGACGGCATGCGATCGCCGTAGCCCTCGAGGCCGACGAGCTCGATCGTCTCGTTGGCCACCTTGGCCCGGGTGAACGCATCGACGTTCCTGAGCTCGAGCGCGAAGGCGACGTTGTCCCGCACGGTGCGGTGCGGGAGCAGCGCCATGTTCTGGAACACCATGCCGATCCGGTCGGCTCTGAGGGCTCGCAGCGCTTCGAGAGCGAGGCTGCCGACATCCATGCCGTTGACGAGGATCTCGCCGGACGTGGGCTCGATCAGCCGGTTGATGTGACGCACCAGGGTCGACTTTCCGGACCCGGAGAGCCCCATGATGCAGAAGATCTCGCCTTCCTCGACGCTGACGGACACGTCGCGGACCCCGACGACGGCTTCGAACCGGTCGAGGACTTCCGCCTTGGAAAGATTCTCGCGCCGGCACGCCGCCATGGCCTCATCGGCGCGTTCGCCGAAGATCTTCCAGACGTTGCGGGTGACGACGACTGCGTCCGAGCGATCGGAAGTCACGCCCTGACCCTCTCGCGACTCGACTTGCCGGGCTTCATCTTCCCGACCCCCATCGACTCCGCGTCGACCTCATGCCAGAAGATCCCGAAGGCCACCTCGCCGGTGAGTCCGGTCCGGCACAGCGGCAAGGAGGAGCCGTCGCGACCGAGCTGCCTCTCGATGATGTAGCCGCCCCGCTTCCGGAGTCAACCTGGCGAAATGGGGCAGGCCGATCGGCGAGGCGGCATCGGGCGGTCAGCGGCGGTGCCAGGGCTCGTCGAGGGGTTTCGCGCCGTTGAGCTCGCCGTAGCCGCCGCCGAAGGTGCCTCCCGGATCCGGCCCGAAGTAGCGCGGGTCGAGCGGGTCCGCGGCCGGCTGGTAGCGGACGTCGCACGAGAGGCGCACCCGCCCGGCCGGCGACTGGTTGTCGAGCGAGCCGTGCAGCGTGAACATGTCGAAGACGAGGATGTCGCCCGCCTCGAAGTCGGCGGTGAGGAAGCGGCAGCCGCGCTCGAGCGCGAACGCGACCGGGTCGTGCGACACCTCGGCCTTGCGGGTGTCGTCGAGGGCGATGTCGAAGCCGCGAAGGTGCTCCAGGATGTCGTCGAAGGCGCGCGACCCCTCCACCACCATGAGGGGCCCCTCGACCACCGGAACCGGTCCGATGGGGATCCACACGGTGTACATCCGCGGGGTCGTCCGGGTGAAGAACGGGAAGTCGTAATGGAGCCCGGTCGCGCTCCCCGGGGCGCCGGCGCGAAGGAAGAGGTAGTCCATGCCGCAGGCGGGCTCCCCCCAGACCGCCTCCATGACTCGGCCGAGGCGGGGGCCGTTGGTCACCTGCCGGAGCGCGGGCATGTCGACCACCGACTTCCAGAACCGGCCGAGGTCCCCGGCGAGGGGGCGGCGCCGGCTCGTACCGGTCGCGATGCCGTCCCGGGTGGGGGCGGCGATCTCCCCCACGTCGCGGAGCCGCTCGAAGACGGCGTGACGGGCCGCCATGACCTCGCCCTCGTCGAGCACGCCCTTGAGGAACGCGTGGCCGTCCGTCGCGAGCCGCTCGCGCAGCCGCTCCGGGGCGGCGAGGAGGGCCGACACGTCGGAGAGCTCGCCCACCATCTCGGGCGGGACGGTGCTTCCGAACGCGCGGCAGTCCCCAGCCTCGGGATTCATGTCACCTCTTCGACGAGCTCCGTCTCCGTTCCCCTTCGGGTGGCTCGACCCCGGTGCCCGGGCGGCGGCCGGCCCCCGCCCGCCGGCTCCTCCGCCGCCACCCGCCCGATCACGTCATGTACGTCGGCGCCTCGCCGGGGGCGGGGGTATAGCCGAGGCTCCCCTGGGCGACGATCGCCTCCTGCCCGCCGCCGCGCTCGATGCGCTCGTGCTGGTCGTCCTTCGCTCTCGCATCGACGGCCTCGGGGTCGAGAAGGTCCCGGAGTGCGGCCTCGCAGTCCGCGACGAGGCCGGCGTGCTCCGGCTTGCCGGCAAGGTCGTCGAGCTCGCGCGGATCGCTCGCGAGGTCGAAGAGCTGCGGCGCATAACCATCCTCCATGTAGCGCACGTACTTGTGGCCGTTGCGGCGGAGCATGTAGACGGCGGACTTCGCCCCGCCGGAGTGCTGCTCGGAGAAGATGACGCGTTCGGGCTCCGCGCCCTCCGCGAGCTCGAAGAGCGACGTGCCGGGAAGCGCCCGATCCTCGTCCGTCGGCTCCGTGCCGGTCGCCTCGAGGATCGTGGGAAACGCGTCGAGAAGCTGCGCGGGGGTGTCGACCACGTTCCCCCGCGGGACGCCCTCTCCGGCGAGGATCATCGGCACCCCGACCGACTCGTCGTACATGTTGCACTTGCTCATCATCCCCTTCTGGCCCATCGACTCGCCGTGGTCGGAGGTGTAGAGGATGCGGGTCTTCGCGGCGAGGCCGGTCTCCTCGAGCGCCGCGACGAGCTTCCCGATGTTGTCGTCGAGGTAGCTCACCATCCCGTAGTAGGCGGCGATTACCTTGCGCAGGGTCGTCTCGTCGAACTCGCCCTCGATGTCGAAGAACTTCCGGTAGTCCTCGAGCCCCGGGTGCCTCGGCCGCTCGTCGAGGCCATAGGCCACCGGAAGATCGATGTCCTCGAGCGGGTAGAGCGAATAGAAGGCGTCCGGCGCGAGCCACGGGGGATGCGGGCACACGAGCGAGACGAAGAGCGCCCAGGGCGCATCCTCGCGGGTGGCCTCCTCGCGGATCCACCGCACGCTGCGCTCGGTGATGTCCCGGTCGTAGTCGGTGTAGGTGGAGTCCCCGCCCCCCGCCTTCCTCACGAGGTCGGCGAACTTGCGCGAGACGGGCATCGGGTCGCGGCAGATGGTGAACAGCATCCCGACCCCGTCCATGATGTGCATGGGCACGAGCTCGGGGTCGAACCCGTTCGGGTCGTCCGCGTCCCGGTAGTGGAGCTTGCCGATCGACGCGGCCCGCCGCCCCCGGTCCATCAGCCGGTGCCCCCAGGAGGGCTCCTCGCCGAAGTAGGGCTTGCAGTTGTCCCACTTCTCGATGTCGAAGACATGCCGGCCGGTCGCGAGGCTCGCGCGCGACGGAACGCAGATGGGGCCGTTGCAATAGGCGTTTCGAAAGAGGGTGCCCCGCTCCGCGAGCGCGTCGAGATGGGGCGTCTTCACGACCGAATGCCCCATGCACCCAAGGGCAAGGCGGGTGTGCTGGTCGGAGAAGATGAAGAGGAGGTTCGTGGGGTCGGCGGAGCTCATGCGGGTCCTCCCAGGGAGCCAGGACGCGAAGGCGCCCGATCGTACAGCCCCTCCGATTTCCCGCAAGTCGCCGCCCGGGGCCGCAGCAATTCTCATTTTGGCGTCCGAGGGCCGCGACATGGGGCAGTGTGGGCGGTCTACGGGGGTTGCCTGCGGCCGATTGCCGGTGGCAGCCCCCGCCCGAGCCTCGTTCCGGGGCCAAAATGAGAATCGCTGCCGGGGCCGCCGGCGGACCCTCGCACAACCGGCAGGAATCCGCCCGCCCCGCCGCCCGGTGGCAGGTCGAACCGCCTTGTGGCCGGGAAATCGGTCTGCTAGCGTTGAAACCTTCGATCGCTCGCGGAACCAAGATGGATGGGGTTCCCATCCCGCCGGAGAGCGGTCCGGACAATCGAGGGAGATTGAGATGAGCCGACTCCGGGTTCTCGCCGCGGCCGCGGTCGCCGCGGCGTTCGTCGTGGCCCCCGCGCGGGCGGAGGTCGACTGGCGCCAGTTCGAGGGCACGACCCTCAACGCCGCCTACTTCACCGCCAACTACATCGACGCCTGGTTCCGCCCGATGGCGAAGCGCTTCGAGGAAGAGACCGGGATCAAGGTCCAGATGCAGGTGCTGCAGGCGGGTCAGATCCGCAAGAAGCAGGACATCATGCTGGCCGGCAAGGACCCGCAGCTCGATATCGTCATGCTGCAGATGGACAACCGCGGCGGGAAGCTCACCGCGGCGGGGCACCTCGAGGACCTTCAGCCCTACCTCGACGATCCGACCCTCACCCCGGCCGGCTACGACTACCCGGGCGATTGGCTCGGCGGCTGCCTCAACACCGCCCAGGTCATCACCGGCCAGCCGCTCAACAACATCGTGTGGTCGGCGCAGGCCCAGGCCCTGCACATCCGCCGGGACCTCTTCGAGCAGCACAACGTCAAGGTCCCGACGACGCTGGCCGAGCTCGAGGAGGCGGCGAAGAAGCTCACCATCGACGAGGACGGCGACGGGAAGCCCGAGGTCTACGGATTCCTGTCGCGTG
>JAJECB010000209.1 GCA_022822245.1 Gammaproteobacteria bacterium | reverse complement strand
GGGCCGGCTGGCAGATCGCGGAGTGGATCGTCGAGGGAGAGCCGTCCATCGACATGATGGGTGTCGACCCGCGCCGCTTCGGCCCCTACGCGACGCGCGGGTACCTCAAGGAGAAAAACGAGGAGGCCTACGCCAACGTCTTCACCATCCACTACCCGGACGAGGAGCGCCCCGCCGCCCGACCCCTCAAGCAGGCGCCCTGCTACATGCGCATGAAGTCCCTCGGGGCCGTCTTCGGCCAGATTTACGGCTGGGAGCGGCCCAACTGGTTCGCCCCCGAGGGGGTGGAGCCCCGGGATGTGTGGAGCTTCCGGCGCACCAACTGGTTCGAGCACGTGGGGGCCGAGTGCCGCCACGTCCACGAGCGGGTCGGGCTCCTCGACATGAGCGCCTTCGCGAAGTGCGAGGTGTCGGGACCGGGGGCGGAGGCGTGGCTCGACGGGCTCTTTGCGAACCGTATCCCCGCCCGGGTCGGCCGCGTCGGGCTCTGCCACCTTCTATCCGAGAACGGCGGGGTGCGCTCGGAGTTCACGGTGTACCGCGAGGCGCCCGAGCACTTCTACCTCGTGTCGGCGGGAGCCTTCGAGCGTCACGATTTCGACACGTTGGCAAAGCTCCTCCCCTCCGACGGCAGCGTGCGCTTCGAGCCCGCCACGACCCGCTACGGGGTGTTCGTGATCGCGGGCCCCCGGTCGCGCGAGCTGCTGGAGGGTCTCACCGACGCCTCCCTCGCCGACGCGGACTTCCCCTGGCTCACCGGGCGGACCATCGACGTCGGGGCCGCCCATGCCCGCGCCCTTCGCCTCAACTTCGTGGGCGAGCTCGGCTGGGAGCTCCATCACCCCATCGAGATGCAGAACCACCTGTTCGACCGGCTGATGGAGGCGGGGGCCGACCACGACCTCCGCCCGTTCGGGATCCGGGCGATGGACTCCCTTCGCCTCGAGAAGTCCTACCGGCTCATCCCCCGGGAGCTCTCCATCGAGTACGCGGCCCTCGAATCGGGCCTCCACCGCTTCGTGCATCTCAACAAGGGCGCGTTCCTCGGCCGCGATGCTCTCGTCGAATGGCAGCAACGGGGCTTCTCGTACGCCTTCGTGACCCTGGAGGTGCACGCGGTCGGCGACGCCGACGCCCGCGGCTCCGAGCCCATCTATGCCGGCGGCGAGCTCGTCGGACGCGCGACGAGCGGAAACTACGGCTGGCGCACGGCCAAGAGCCTCGCCCTCGCGATGGTGCGGCCGGACCTCGCGGCCGAGGGGACGGAGGTCGAGATCGAGATCCTCGGCGAGCGTCGGCGGGCCACGGTGATCCCGGAGTCGCCCTTCGACCCGGGGAACGAGCGCCTCCGGGCTTAGGCGGCCCAATTCTCGCACGGTCCCCTGGGCCGCGCCGCGTCGCCCCCGGCCGGTCGTGTTACAACTGGCCGGCCGGGACCGCCGGCCGGCGCGCGTCGCGCCGGTCGTACCCCGGACCGCACTTCGGAAGGAGGAACCACAACATGGCCGGCCATCCCGTACTGCCCGAGGGCTCGCCGCCCCCACTCGCTCCCTATTCGCCGGGGTTTCGCTCCGGCCAGTTCGTCTTCACCGCGGGCATGCTCGCGCTCGATTCGTCCGGGAACCTGATCGGGGAGGGCGACGCCGGCGCGCAGACCCGCCAGGTCCTCGAGAACATCAAGGAGATCATCGAGGCCGCCGGCGGAACGATGGAAGACATCGTGTACAACATGATCTTCCTCGCCGACCTCGGGGACTACCAGGCGATGAACGAGGTCTACGGCTCGTACTTCCCGGAGAACCCGCCCGCCCGGGCGTGCATTCAGGCCGGGCTCGTCCGGCCCGAGTTCCTCGTCGAGATCGCGGCCACCGCGGTCGTCGACGACTAGCCGTGGGTGTGCGCCCGTTTCCGGCCTCGTCGCGGCCGGACCCCCGGGGAGCGCCGGAACCCCACTCCCCGGGACGCCCCGCGCCGGAGCCCGTCGAGGCGGGTAGCGCGACCTGAGTCGCGAGGGAGGAGGCGGGGCCGCTATTCCTCCGCGAAGCGCCGCCGCTCCGCTTCGATGTGGGCGATGCGTTCCGCCGCCGCTTCTCCTGCCCCTGCCATGATGAAGCCGACAAGCATCTCGACGACCGCGAGCGCACCCACGTGCGACCGGAAGAACGAGGGGCTCTCCACCGGCACGAGGAGCAGGCGGTCGGAGACCGCCGCGAGCGGAGTCGTCCGGCTCTCGGTGATTCCAATCACCAGCGCGCCGCGCTCGCGCCCCATCTCCGCGATTCGAACCGCGGACTCCACCGTCGTCGTCGACGCCAGGCAGATCAGGGCGTCGTTCGCGCCGAGGTCGACGAGGTCGTCGCCGAAGCTTCCCGTGTCGCGTCCAACCAGGCGGAATGACGGGGTCGCCATGTTGCCGATGGTGTGGAGGTATCGCGCGAGGAAGTGCGGGGCGTGGGTGGCCGCGACGTAGATCCGGTTGCGGGCGCGGAGGTCGTCGGTGAGCGAAGCCGCGACGGCGTATCCTACGTTGTCGAAGGCAGCCGCGAGGTTGCCGAGCGCCGCCTGCCGGAATCCCTCCCACAGCGCCTCCGCCGCGTTCTCCGCGTCGGTGGGTGGCGGGCGGATCCGGTCTGGAGTGGAATCGTGTATCGGCCTTCCCGTGTGGACTCGCTGGCGGTAGACCGCGCGCAGCTTGCTGTAGGCCTCGAAGCCGACCTGCTGGGCGAGACGCGAGAAGTTGGGAGCAGGGATGTCGGCGGCGCGTGCAAGTTCGCGCATCGACATGGTGACGACATCGGCCGGGTGTTCCAGCATGTACGCCGCAGCTCGGCGGAGAGTCGGGGACAGCGTCGGCCGAACTCTCGTCAAGCGTTCCTGGACACGCTCGAACTCATCCATCGCGTCACCTTTTGCAAGGCTCGGGCTCGCGCTCTCGGCGGAACGACTCTCGCTTGACGAAGCAGTGCCTGGACCGAGCGCGGATGTTGCAAAGATTAGCACGACAAGGGGAGGGATTATCGAAAATCCCGGTCGATACCCTCCTGAGAACTCGCCGCATATGTCGGCTAAGCGACCTTCGGGCCGTCCCCCTCGGCCCCGGTGAGTCGGCCGTTGAGGCGGCGCGGGCGTCGTTCGACCGGCCGGATCCGAGTCCGCCTTGGCCCGGGGTGGCGGGGGCGTCTGGATTGGGACGCCTCCAACGCGGCACTCCGATTCCCTGTATCGTGGCGAGCCGTGCACCGACCGACCCGGGCGGTGAGTCACGGGAGGAAAACGACCCATGCCGACCATAGCCGCCGAGGACCTGCACGACCTTACGAGACGTGTCCTGCTCGCCGCCGGCGCCGACGACCGCAACGCCACCCGTGTCGCCGGCGCTCTGGTGTCGTCGAACCTGAGCGGCGTCGATACGCACGGCGTCTTCCACCTGCCCCGGTACGTGAACGAAATCCGCGAAGGCATGCTCGTTCCGACCGCCTGGCCCGAGATCCTCACCGAGACCCCGACGACCGCCCTCGTCTCCGGGAACTGGACCTTCGGCCACGTGGCCGCCAAGTACGCCATGGAGGTCGCCATCGCCAAGGCCCGCGACCAGAACGTGGCGACGGTCAGCCTCGTCAGGGCGATGCACATCGGCCGGGTGGGCGAATACGCTGAAATGGCCGTGGCGGATGGCATGATCGCCCTCGTCTGGGCCTCCGGCTATGGATCCGAGGTGCCCGTCGCCGTGCCGTTCGGAGGACGGGCGCCGATCCTGCACACCAACCCGATCGCGATCGGCGTCCCGGCCGGCGACGAGACCCCGATGGTGATGGACTTCGCCACCACCAGGATCGCCGGCTCCAAGGTCAGGACCGCCCAGTTGAAGGGCGAGCAGGTGCCGCCCGGGTCCCTGGTCGACAAGGATGGCAATCCGACCACCGATCCGTCCGGCTACCCGTCGGGCGGAGGCATGATCGCCTTCGGTGACCACAAGGGCTACGCGTTCATGCTCGCCGACGAGTTCCTCGGCAGGGTGCTCGCCGGCGCCGATGGCCACACGGAGGGTGAGCGCGGCGGCCCCCTCATGCGACGCCAGGGGGTCACCATGATCGTCCTCCGGGCCGACCTGTTCCAGCCGATGGCCGATTTCTCCCGCCGCTCCGGCGAGCTCAAGCGCCGGGTCAACGCGGTCCCGCCTGCCGCCGGCTTCGACGAAGTGCTGGTGCCGGGAGACCTCGAGGCCCGTGCTCGCGAAGAGCGCTCCCGGGAAGGCATCCCCATCCCCGTCGAGGTCTGGCGGTCCCTGACAGACCTGGCTCAGGGCCTGGAGGTCCCCGTACCGCCCGTGACCTGACCCTCGGTGACGGGTCCGCAGGCTCGCGGTGAGCGCGCATCGGTCGCGGGGTGTTCACCCCGTCAAGCCGGCAAATATCGCCAACGTCGGGAGGAAGTCATCGAACTCGGAAGGACGGACAAGCTCGCGCAATCCGACACGCAGGGAGGCCGGAGGCGTGGAGTTGGATTGCGCCTTCGGCTGATTCGCCCCGCCGCTTCGGCTCCCCGCGCGCATCGTCGCGCCATTGCGTCCGTGTGAACAAACCCTGGACTGGCCCGGTGCCCCGAAGCTCCGAAGCGGCAAGTACCGCGATGGTCCGCGGCACCGCGGTCCTGCGAAGGGACTCGGGAAGAAGCCAGAAGGACTTTTGGCTGGGGGACCAGGATTCGAACCTGGGCTGGCGGAGTCAGAGTCCGCAGTCCTACCGCTAGACGATCCCCCAGAGGGCTGCGAGACGCATCCTAGCGCTTCGAGTACTGCGGCCGCTTGCGGGCCTTGTGCAGGCCGACCTTCTTGCGCTCGACCTTGCGTGCGTCGCGCGTGAGGAGCCCCGCCCGCCGCAGCGTCGGACGGTGAGTCTCGTCGTACTCGCAGAGCGCCCGTGCGATGCCGAGCCGGATGGCGCCCGCCTGACCGGTGCCGCCGCCGCCCCGGACGGTGACCGTGAAGTCGAAGTCCTGCGTGCGCTGGGTCTCCTCCAGGGGTTGACGCACCACCATGCGGGCGGTCTCGCGACCGAAGAACTCGTCCAGCGGACGACGGTTGACGACGATCCTCCCGGAGCCCCGGCGCATGAACACGCGGGCGGTCGAGGTCTTGCGGCGGCCGGTTCCGTAGCCAAGAAGTTCGGACATGTTGGTATGGCTCGTTGTCGCGGGCGTTTTCCTGACGGATCGCAGGCGATGGGCCGTCAGAGTTCCAGGGGCTTGGGTTGCTGGGCGGCGTGAGGGTGGGTGGCGCCAGCGTACACGTGCAGCTTGCGGAACATCGCCCGGCCGAGCGGGCCGCGCGGGAGCATGCCCTTCACCGCGAGCTCGATGGCGCGGCCTGGCGCGCGCTCCTGGAGCTTCTCGAAGCTCATCGAACGGAGCCCACCGGGGTACCCCGAATGGCGATGGTAGATCTTGTCGGAAGTCTTGCGGCCGGTGACCTTGACCTGAGCGGCGTTGATCACGACCACATGATCACCGGTGTCGACGTGGGGGGTGTATTCGGGCTTGTGCTTGCCGCGAAGGCGGCTCGCGATCTCCGTCGCGATGCGTCCGAGGACCCTCTCCCCAGCATCGACGACGTACCATTCCCGCTTGACTTCCGCCGGCTTGGCGCTGAAGGTCGGCATGTTCCGTTCCAGATGTGAAGGACGGGACGCCCCGTCCCGGCCAAAGACGCGGGACTCTATTACCGGCGTGCGTGAATGTCAATGAGCGATTCGAGGGTGATCAGGCACAGTCTCGGGGACCGGCTCGTGCTCGCCGCGGACCGATTGCTCCGGGGGCGCCGCTGGCCGGGGCCGGACGACGGGGAGGAGACCGCTGCTCCGTCTCAGGGTGGCGACGGTGGAGCCGAACCCTCCGACTCCGCCTCGGGGTATCCCGCGGATGGGATCGAGGAGGGACGGCTCGACGATCGGGCGCGCCGGCTGTCGGCACGGCTCATGCGGGTCAACCACGCCGGGGAGGTCGCGGCCCAGGCTCTCTATCTCGGTCAGGGCATGCTCGCCTGGGACCCCGAGGTGCGCCGCGCCCTCGACTCGGCGGCCGGGGAGGAACGCGCGCATCTCGACTGGTGCCGCCGACGGCTCTCCGAGCTCTCCGCGAAGCCGAGCCGGCTGGACCCCTTCTGGTGGGCCGGCTCGTTCGCGATCGGCGCGGTGGCCGGGGCGGCGGGCGACGCGCCGAGCCTCGGCTTCGTCGCGGAGACCGAGCGCCAGGTGGTCGAGCACCTTGCCCGCCATCTGCGGCGCCTGCCCCGCGACGACTACCGGAGCCGCGCCATCTGCCGCCGCATGCTGGACGATGAACGGCGACACGGGACCCGTGCGGTGGAGGCGGGGGGCCGGCCCCGCCCCCCG
>JAJECB010000068.1 GCA_022822245.1 Gammaproteobacteria bacterium | reverse complement strand
GGGCGGCGAGGCGGTCGCGGAGGGTCCGGTTCGCCTGGCGCGGGTCGGCCTTGCCTCCCGAGCGCTTCATCACCTGCCCCACGAGGAACCCGAGGACCTTCCCGGCCCCGCCGAGGTACTGCTCCACCTGGGCCGGATGCGCCTCGATCACCGCGTCGACGAGACGCTCGATCTCCCCCGCGTCGGTGACCTGGCGGAGCCCCCGGACCTCGATGATCGCGTCCGGCTCCCCGCCGGACGCCCACATCGCGTCGAACACGGTCTTCGCCATCCGCCCGGAGACCGTCCCGTCCGCGATCCGGCGGACCAGCCTTCCGAGCTGTCCGGCGTCGACGCGCGCTTCGTCGATGCGAAGGCCCTCGCGGTTGAGCGCCCCCGCGAGCTCGCCGTTCACCCAGTTCGCGGCGAGCCGCGCCGTGTCCGGCGAGCCGGCCGCCCCGACCGCCGCTTCGAAGTAGTCCGCCGCCTCTCGGTGGCTCACGATCTGAGCCGCCTCGGCCGCCCCCAGCCCGTACTCCCGAACCAGCCGGTCCCGCCGCGCATCGGGGAGCTCCGGCAGGCTCTCGCGCACCCCGGCGACGAACGCCTCGTCGATGGTGACCGGGAGGAGGTCCGGATCGGGGAAGTAGCGATAGTCGTCCGCCTCCTCCTTGTCCCGCATCGGCCGGGTCTCGTGGTGGTCGGGGTCGTAGAGGCGGGTCTCCTGCACCACCTCCCCCCCGGACTCGACGAGGTCGATCTGGCGCTCGATCTCGTAGGCGATGGCTCGCTCGACGAACCGGAACGAGTTGACGTTCTTGATCTCCGCGCGGGTGCCGAGAGTCCCGGAACCGGCCGGCCGCACGGACACGTTGGCGTCGCAGCGGAAGGAGCCTTCCTGCATGTTGCCGTCGCAGATGCCGAGCCAGCGCACCAGGGTGTGGATCTTTCGCATGCAGGCCGCCGCCTCGGCCGCGCCGTGAAGGGCCGGCTCGGTCACGATCTCGAGGAGCGGCGTCCCCGCCCGGTTGAGGTCGATCCCGCTCAGCCCCCCGAACCCTTCGTGGACCGACCGGCCCGCGTCCTCCTCGAGGTGGGCGCGGACGAGCCCGATCTCGCGGGGGGGGCCGGCGGCGGGCTCGATGGCGATGGTCCCTCCCGCCGTGATCGGATCCTCGTACTGGCTGATCTGGTAGCCCTTGGGCAGGTCCGGATAGAAGTAGTTCTTGCGCGCGAAGACGCAGCGCGGGGCGATGCGGGCGCCGACCGCGAGGCCGAACCGGACCGCCATTCGCACCGCCTCGCGGTTGAGGACCGGGAGCACCCCGGGAAACCCGAGATCGACGGCGCACGCCTGGGTGTTCGGCGCCGCCCCGTAGCTCGCGGGGGCGCCGGAGAAGAGCTTGCTCCGGGTGAGGAGGCGGGCGTGCACCTCCAGCCCGATGACCGGCTGCCAGCCGTTCACGGCCCCTCCCCGGCGCGCTTCCAAAGGGGCGGACGGGCGAGGTGCCAGTCCGTCACCTGCTGGTAACGGTGGGCGATGTTGAGGAGCCGCGCCTCCTCGAGGTGGTTGGCGGTGAGGTGAAGTCCGACCGGCAGGCCGTCCGCGAGACCCGCCGGCACGGACACCGCGCAGAGCCCCGCGAGGTTCACCCCGACGGTGAAGACGTCCGCGAGGTACATCGCGATCGGGTCGTCGAGGCGGTCGCCGAGGGGGAACGCGGGGGTCGGGGTCGTCGGCCCCGCGATGACGTCCACCTCTTCGAACGCGCGCCGGTAGTCGTCCGCGACGAGCCGGCGCAGGCGCTGCGCCTTGCCGTAGTAGGCGTCGTAGTAGCCCTTGCTGAGCGCGTAGGTGCCGGCGAGGATGCGGCGCTTGACCTCGACCCCGAAGCCCTCGGTGCGCGATCGCACGTAGAGCTCCTCGACGCTCGAGGCGCTCGGGGCGCGGTACCCGTAGCGCACGCCGTCGAAACGCGAGAGGTTCGAGGAGCACTCCGCGGGGGCGAGCATGTAGTAGGTGGGGATGCCGAGGTCGGCGTGCTCGAGCCCGATGGGGCGCACCGTCGCCCCGAGCCCCTCGAGCTCGCGGATCGCCGCCTCCACCGCGTCCCGCACCCCGGCCTCCACACCGTCCCCGAACTGCTCCTCGACGACCCCGATCCGGAGCCCCGCGATCGGCGCTTCGAGGCGTGCGCGGTAGTCGTCCGCCGGCGCTTCGAGGCTGGTCGAGTCGCGCTCGTCGAACCCCGCCATCGCGCCGAACACGAGGGCGACGTCCTCCGCGCTGCGGGCAAGGAGCCCCGCCTGGTCGAAGCTCGAGGCGAAGGCCACGAGTCCGTGCCGCGAGACCCGGCCGTAGGTCGGCTTGAGCCCGGTGAGGCCGCACAGGGCCGCCGGTTGCCGGATGGAGCCGCCGGTGTCGGTCGCGGTCGCGACGGGGGCGAGCCCGGCCGCCACCGCCGCCGCGGACCCCCCGGAGGAGCCGCCCGCGACCCGCTCCGGGTCCCACGGATTGCGGGTAGCCCCGAAGTGGCTCGACTCGGTCGACGAACCCATCGCGAACTCGTCGAGGTTCGTCTTCCCGAGCATGACCATGCCGTCCGCCCGGAGGCGCTCCACCACCGTCGCGTCGTAGGCGGCGACGTGCTCCGCGAGCATGCGCGACCCGCACGTGGTGCGCACCCCCCGGGTGCAGAAGATGTCCTTGTGGGCGACGGGCACGCCCGCGAGGAGGCCCGCGGCCGAGCCCTTCCGCCGCCTCGCGTCGTCGGCCCGGCGCGCCTCCTCGAGGGCGAGCTCGGCGGTCACCGTGACGAAGGCGTTCACCCGCGGGTCGAGCGCCTCGATCCGGTCGAGGTACCCCCGCGCGATCTCCTCGGCGCTGAACTCGCCCTGCGCGAGGCCGGCCGCGATCGCGGCCACCGAGTCCGGCCAGGGCGCGGTCACCGGGGCTCGATGACCCGCGGCACCACGTACACGCCGTCCTCGACCGCCGGCGCGCCCCGCTGGAGCGCCGTCCGGTCCACCTCTTCGGTCACCGCGTCCGGCCGCAGGCGCAAGGTAGCGTCGAGGGGATGGGAGAGCGGCTCGACGCCCCGGGTGTCGACCGCGGCGAGGCGATCGAACAGCTCGAGGATCCGGCCGAGATCGCGGGCCCGGTCGTCGAGGTCGGCGGGGTCGATCCGCAGCCGGGCGAGCCTCGCGACCCGCTCGACCTCGGAGTGGCTGATGCTCATTAACTCTTCCGCGTTCCGCCTTCAAATGATGGAATGAATCGGGTCGCGCTGCTATATTTGCGGCCTGCCCCGTGGCGGGTCTCCCCGGCCGACTGCCGGGGTGCGCCGCCCGGCGGCGCACCGGTACGCATCGATCGTCGGGCGAGGACGCCTCGGTTCAACGCGAATCCAGTTCATGATACCGAAGTTCCTGCGCGGGCTGTTCTCCGCCGATCTCTCGATCGATCTCGGGACCGCGAATACCCTCATCTATGTCCGCGACAAGGGCGTGGTGCTGGACGAGCCGTCCGTCGTCGCGATGCGCTCGGAGCCCCGCAGCAGCTCCTGGACGGTGGCCGCGGTGGGGAACGAGGCCAAGCACATGCTCGGCCGGACCCCCGGCCACATCACCGCGATCCGGCCCCTGAAGGACGGCGTCATCGCCGACTTCACGGTGACCGAGAAGATGCTCCAGTACTTCATCCACAAGGTGCACGAGAACACGCTGTTCCGGCCGAGCCCGCGGGTGCTCGTGTGCGTGCCGTGCGGGTCCACCCAGGTCGAGCGGCGGGCTATCCGCGAGTCGGCGGCGGGGGCGGGAGCGCGCGACGTGTACCTGGTGGAGGAGCCGATGGCGGCCGCGATCGGGGCCGGCCTTCCGGTGAGCGAGGCGCGGGGCTCCATGGTTCTCGACATTGGCGGGGGCACCACGGAGGTCGCGGTGATTTCGCTCAACGGGGTGGTGTACTCCGAGTCGGTCCGCATCGGAGGCGACCGTTTCGACGAGTCGATCATCGCCTACGTTCGCCGCAACTACGGCACCCTGATCGGCGAGGCGACCGCGGAGCGGGTGAAGTGCGAGATCGGGTGCGCCTTTCCGAGCAACGACGTGCACGAGATCGAGATCCGGGGCCGCAACATCGCCGAGGGCATTCCGCGTGGCTTCGTGCTCGACTCGAGCGAGGTTCTCGAAGCGCTCCAGGAGCCGCTCGCGGGCATCGTCACCGCGGTCCGCACCGCGCTCGAGCACACCCCGCCGGAGCTCGGATCGGACGTCGCCGAACGCGGCATGGTGCTGACCGGGGGCGGCGCGCTCCTGCACGATCTCGACCGTCTCATCATCGAGGAGACCGGGCTTCCGGTGGTGGTGGCGGAGGATCCCCTCACCTGCGTGGCGCGGGGCGGAGGTCGGGCGCTCGACCTCATCGACAAGCGCGGGTCGAACGTATTCGTCAGCGAGTAGGGGCCGTGGGCGGCGGCCGTCCGGAACAACCCTCGGGCGCCGGCCGATTCGACCCCGACGGCGGGGTGCGGCGCATGCGGCCATGAACTTCTTCACCCGCTCGTCCTCCCCCACCCTGCGCCTGGGAATCTGTGCCGTCCTGTCTCTCGCCCTCATGGTGTCGGACCACCATCGCCAGCACGCGGTGTGGGTCCGGAGTGCGCTTTCGGTGGTCGTGTATCCCGTTCGGCTCGCCGTGAGCACCCTGTTCGTGGAGCTGCCGGGCGATGTCGTGGCGTGGCTGTCCACGCGCGACGCCCTCATTCAGGAAAGCGAATCGCTCCGCCACCAGCTTCTCGTGCTCGGCTCCCGGATCGAGCGCCTCCAGGAGCTGGAAGGAGAGAATCGGCGCCTGCGCGAGCTCCTCGAGTCCTCCGCCCGCATCGAGGATCGGGTACTGGTCGCGAGTGTGCTCGGGGTGGATATCGATCCCACGTCCAGCGGGCTGGTCCTCGACAAGGGAACCCAGCACGGGATCCGCTCCGGGCAGTCGGTGATCGACGCGAACGGGGTCCTCGGGCAGGTCCAGCACGCGGGGCCGATCTCGAGCACCGTGGTCCTCATCACCGACACCAGCCATGCGCTGCCCGTGGTGCTGTCCCGCAATGGCCTGCGGAGCGTCGCGGTCGGGGGGGGGCCGACCGGCGATCTCGACCTCGCCTACGTGCCCAAGGACGCGGACATCGAGGTCGGGGACCTGCTCGTGTCCTCCGGGCTCGGCGGCCGGTTTCCGGCCGGCTATCCGGCCGCCACCGTCATCAAGGTGGAGACGGCGCGAGGGGGCAGCTACGCGGAGGTTCGCCTCCGGCCGCTCGCGGACCTGAAACGGGCCCGCGAGGTCCTCGTGGTCTTCCCGTCCGACGGGGCCGCAGAAGGAACCGATGCCGGCTGATGGACCGGCCGCCCGTCGTACCGGTCGGCATCATCGTCGCGAGCTTCGCCGCGGCGTTCGTCCTGACCGGGTTGCCGATGGCGGGGTGGGCGGCGCCGTGGCGACCGCCGTGGGTCGCGCTCGTCCTGCTCTACTGGTGCTTCGCGGTGCCGGAGCGGGTCGGGGTCCTCACCGGATGGGGGTGCGGGCTCATCCTCGACGTCCTGGTCGGGACCCTGGTGGGCCAGCACGCTCTCGCCCTCGGGGTGGTGGCGTGGATCGCGCGCCGCATCTACCGGCGTGTGCGCCTGCTGCCGCTGTGGCAGCAGGGGGTGAGCGTGTTCGGGGTGATGATGGTCGACCAGCTCATCGTGTCCTGGGTCACCGGGATGCGCGGGCTTCCCGTGGACGCGCTGGCGCACCTTTCGGTCCCGCTGGCGGGAGCGGTGGTCTGGCCGTGGATCTTTCTCATCCTCCGGCGCGTTCGGCGCCGCTACCAGATCGAGTGAGGGGTCGGGCGCCGCTCGCCCGGCCGTCCTCGTGAGCCTTCACCCGCTTCGCCGGGGCGTGGCGCGCGAGCGGCGCCGCTATCGCACCCGGGTCATCGTCGGGGCCGGTCTTGCCGGCGCGGGGCTCCTTGCCCTCTTCCTGCGGGCCGGCTACCTCCAGGTCGTGCAGAACGAGCACTACACGACCCTGTCCCACGAGAACCGGATCCGGATCCGTCCCGTACCGCCGGCGCGTGGCCTGGTGCGGGACCGGAACGGGGTGGTGCTGGCTCGCAACTTCTCCGTCTTCAGCCTGGAGATCGTGCCGGAGCAGACGGGCGGGGTGGACCGCACCCTCCGGCTCCTGCGCGAGGTCCTGGCCATCGACGAAGCGGAAGAGGAGAAGTTCCGGCAGCAGATGCGCGACCTTCCGGGGTTCGAGAGCATTCCGCTCAAGACCCGCCTCGACGAACGGGAGGTCGCCGTCTTCTCCGTCAACCGGCACCGCTTTCCGGGGGTCGACATTCACACCAGGCTCGTGCGCGAGTATCCCTTCGGCGAGGCGTTCGCCCACGTGGTGGGCTACGTGGGTCGGATCAACCCCGCGGAGCGGCGCCGGCTCAAGGGCGATCCGCACTATCGCGCCACCCGCTACATCGGGAAGACGGGCGTTGAGCACGCGTGGGAGCGGACGCTGCACGGGTACCCCGGCGTCGAGCAGGTCGAGGTCGATGCCCGGGGGAGGGTGGTGCGGACGATCGACTCGACCGATCCGGTTCCGGGGGGGGACGTCACGCTCGGGCTGGACGTGAGGCTTCAGCTTCAGGCGTACGAGGCGCTCGCCGGGCAGGTGGGCGCGATCGTCGCCGTCGACCCGCGCGACGGCGCGCTGCTCGCCTTCGCGAGCGCCCCTTCCTTCGATCCGAACCCCTTCGTCCACGGGATCGACCGGGCGAGCTTCGCGGAGCTGAACGGCGCCCGCGGCCGGCCCATGTTCAACCGCGCCCTGCACGGCCAGTACCCCCCGGGGTCCGTGGCCAAGATCTTTCTCGCCTTCGCCGCGCTCGACCAGTCCCTGGACCACTCGCTCGGCCGCGTCCTGTGCCAGGGAAACTACCGTCTTCCGGGCACCACCTACGAGTACCGTGACTGGAGAGCCGGCGGGCACGGGCGGGTCGGGCTCGAGCGCGGGCTCGCCGAAAGCTGCGACGTGTACTTCTACGAGCTCGCGTACAAGCTCGGGATCACCCGGATCCATCGGTATCTCTCCGAGTTCGGGTTCGGGGCGCCGACCGGGGTGGACCTCCCCCGCGAGGCGCCGGGCCTGGTTCCGTCACGCGAGTGGAAGCTCGCGGCTCTCGGCCGCCCCTGGACGGCGGGGGAGACGATCCTCGCCGGCATCGGCCAGGGGTACCTGCTCTCCACGCCCCTGCAGCT
The DNA here is from genome assembly GCA_022822245.1 of Gammaproteobacteria bacterium. The sequence continues at coordinate 7,548 of JAJECB010000068.1, read as the reverse complement.
CGCGGCCGGAACCGCCACGGTGGCCCGCCGCGGGGTCCGCCTCCGGCCGCGGGCGGTGATCCGGGTCGAGCGCAACGGAGTCGCCGAGGACCTGCCGGTGGAGACGCTGCCGCCGGTGAACGCGAGCGGCAACCGCCACTGGGCGCGAGTCATCGACGGCATGGAGGCGGTGGTGCACGGCGGGTCCGGCACCGCGCGCCAAATCGGCGAGGGACTCACCTTCCGGATCGCGGGCAAGACGGGGACCGCTCAGGTCGTGCGCCAGGCGACCCGAACATCCCCCGACGAGCTCGAATCGATCCCGTGGGAGCATCGCGACCACGCGCTCTTCGCCGCGTTCGCGCCGAGCGAGGATCCGCGCATCGCGGTGGCGGTGGTCGTGGAGCATGGCGGTTCGGGGAGCCGTGCGGCCGCCCCGGTCGCGCGCGCCATCATCGATCATCACCTGAACGGCGGTTCCGGGGAGCCCCCCGGGCTCGTCGCCGTCGGCGCGAGGTGACCGCGTGGACCTCCGCCATCTTCGTCCCCGCCTCGCGCGGTTCGACGTTCCCCTCGTGTGCGCGCTCATGCTGCTTGCCGGAATCGGCCTGCTCGGCGCGTACTCGACGGGCGGGGAATCGCTCCTGTATCGCCAGCTCGTTCGGCTCGCGGTCGGGGGCGGAGTCATGGTCGCGCTCGCCCACGTCGAGCCGGGCTACTACGCCCGGTGGGCGCCATGGTTCTACGCCGCCACCATCGCGGCGCTGGTCGCGGTGTTCCTGATCGGCTCCTCGGCGAAGGGCGCGCAGCGGTGGCTCGCGGCGGGTGGGCTCCAGTTCCAGCCGGCGGAGGTGGCGAAGATCGCCACCCCGCTGATGGTGGCCGCGTTCCTCGCGAAGCGGGGAGGGGCGCTGCGGCTCTCGGTGGTCCTCCCGGCGGGGGCGTTCATTGCGCTCCCCGTCGTTCTCACCGGATACCAGCCGGACCTCGGAACCGCGGTCATCATCGCGGTCGCGGGGGCGGGGCTGCTGTTCATCGCCGGCGTGAGCTGGCGGCTCATCGGCACCTTCGCGGCCGTGGGGCTCGCCTCGCTGCCGTTCGCGTGGTACTGGCTCAAGGACTATCAGCGCGAGCGCGTCATCACCTTCCTCGATCCCGACCGCAATCCCCTTGGCGCCGGCTACCAGGTCTTCCAGTCCAAGATCGCGATCGGCTCGGGCGGAGTCTACGGAAAGGGATGGCTCAACGGGACGCAGTCGCAGCTCGACTTCCTCCCGGAACGTTCCACGGACTTCGTGTTCGCGGTGCTGGCCGAGGAGTTCGGGCTGCTCGGGGTCCTGGTAATCCTCGTGCTGGTCGGGATCGTGGTCTTCCGCGGGCTCTGGATCGCGGGACAGTCCCAGGAGGCCTTCGGCCGGCTCGTCGCGGCGGGTCTCGTGCTTTCGTTCTTCATGCACGTGTTCGTGAACGTCGGCATGGTGAGCGGGCTGCTCCCGGTGGTTGGGCTGCCGCTCCCGCTGATAAGCTACGGCGGGACTTCCCTGGTGACCACGATGGCGGCGTTCGGAATCGTGATGGCGATGTTCTCGCACCGGCGGCTGCTGGCGGACTAGCAAGGAGGTATCGGATGCGGATACGGCGGGTGTTGGCCGGTCTTCTGTGCGGATTCGCTCCGGCGGCGTGGTCCGTGGACGGCCCGCTGGACGAGGTCGCGGCGGTGCGGTCGTTCATGCACGAGGTCGAGTCACGGCACGGACTCGACGGGGCCTGGCTGGAAGAGATCTTTCGCGGCGCCCGCCGGCAGCAGTCGATCCTCGATGCGTTCGCCCGCCCGGCGGAGGCGAAGCCGTGGCACGCCTATCGGGAGATCTTCGTCACCCCCGAACGGGTTCGCGGCGGCGCGAAGTTCGTTGCCGAGCACCGGCCGGTGCTCGAGCGGGTGCAGGAGCGCTACGGGGTGCCTCCCGAGATCGTGGCCGCGATCATCGGCGTCGAGACCTTCTACGGGCGGTACACGGGCCGGTTCCGCGTCATCGACTCCCTCTCGACGCTCGCGTTCTTCTCGCCCCGCCGGGGCAAGTTCTTCCGCCGCGAGCTCGAGGAGTACCTCCTGTTCCTCCGGGAGGAGAACCGGAGCACCGCCGACCTGAAAGGCTCCTACGCCGGGGCGATCGGGATCCCTCAGTTCATTCCGAGCAGCTATCGCGCCTACGCGGTCGACTTCGACGGCGACGGACGGCGCGACCTCTCGGGCAGCGTGGTCGACGCCGTCGGCAGTGTCGGCTCGTACCTCAGCCGGCACGGCTGGCGGGCGGGGGAGCCGGTCGCCGCCCCGCTGACGGTAGGCGAGCCCGCGCGCGCCGATCCGCTCGCGGGCGAGCTTCGTCCAGAGCTCGCGTGGAGCGATCTCGAAGCGGCGGGCGTGCGGGCCGGGGACGGTGCCGTGCCGCCCGCTCCGGAGACGCCCGTCGCGCTCGTTCGACTCGACGGCACCGAAGGGCCGGAGTACTGGGCGGGGTTCCGCAACTTCTACGTGATTACGAGGTACAACCGGAGCGCCCTCTACGCAATGGCGGTTCATCAGCTCGCGGTCGAGATCGGGCGCGGGGAGAACAGGTGAGGCGTGCGGCGCTCGCCCTCGGCATCGCGGTCCTCGCGGGATGTGCAGGCTCCCCGCCGCTCGACGAGACCCTTTCCGGCGCGAATCGCCCGGAGGCAAGTCCGGCCCGGGCTCCCGCCGAGCCGCTCTACGCGAGGCGGGGAGGGGAGCGGGACCCCACCCGGGACGGCCCTCCGATCGGCGGACCGTCCCGGGCCGAGCTGTTGCGGGTTCCCGACGCGGTGCCGAACCCGGAGCCCCGGAGCCGCTACGGCAACCCGCGCACCTACGTCGTGTTCGGCCGGCGGTATCGGACCCTGCCTTCGAGCCGGGGGTACGTCGAACGGGGGATCGCGTCGTGGTACGGGCGAAAGTTCCACAAGCGCCTCACCAGCAACCGCGAGCCGTACGACATGTTCGCGATGACGGCCGCGCATCGAAGCCTGCCCCTTCCCACCTACGTCCGGGTGACCCACCTCGAGAACGGAGCGAGCGCGGTGGTGCGGGTCAATGACCGCGGTCCGTTCCATCCCGGCCGCATCATCGACCTCTCCTACACGGCGGCGGTCAAGTTGGGGATTGCGGATGCCGGCTCGGGTCCGGTGGAGGTCCGGGCAATCGAGATCGGCGGAGACGGTCGTGCCCGACCTCCGCCCCGCGTCGCGCCGGAGCCGGTGCGCTACTTCGTTCAGGTCGGCGCGTACACCAGCGAGGGCAACGCCACGAAGGCGCACGCGCTCGCGGAGAAGCTGCGGCCCGGCCTCGCGTCGGTCCGCTGGATCGAGAACGAGGATCGGATCATTCACCGCGTGCGCATCGGACCGCTCTCTGGACCGGACGAGACGGATCGGGTGCTCGACCGGCTGAATGCGGAGGGGGTGCGCAATGCCCGGGTGGTCATTGAGGGCCAGGGCGAGGACACGGAAGAGGACGACAATGCTTCAAGCCACAGTTGATGCGCCGCCCGTCCGGCGGACGGGCCGGCGATGGCGGTGGGCTGCAGGGGTCGTGGGGGTCGCGGCATTCGGGTTCGCGCTCGCGGCGTCCGCCGCGAACCCGGTTCAGCTCAACGCCGAGGCGTGGTTCCTGCAGGACTTCCACACCGGACGGGTCCTCGCGGAGGAGAACGCGGACCGGAAGATGGAGCCCGCGAGCCTGGTCAAGCTGATGACCGTCTACGTCGCGTTCGCCGAGCTCGCGGCCGGCGACCTCGCCCTCGACGAGATGGTCACGGTGAGTCGCAGGGCGTGGAAGATGGGCGGCTCGCAGATGTTCATCGAGGTCGGGAGCCGGGTATCGGTCGAAGGCCTCCTCAAGGGGATTATCGTGCAGTCCGGCAACGATGCGAGCGTCGCGCTCGCCGAGCGCGTGTCCGGCACCGAGGAGGCCTTCGTGCAGCTCATGAACGAGCACGCGGCGGCCCTCGGCATGACCGGGTCGAGCTTTGCGAACTCCCACGGGCTTCCCCACGAGCGCAATTACACGACCGCCCGGGACGTCGCCATCCTCATGCGCGCCCTCATGCGCGACTTCCCCGAGATGTACGCCTGGCACACCCTGGAGTCGTTCACCTACAACGACATCAAGCAGCCGAACCGCAATCGTCTGCTCAAGCGCGATCCGTCGGTGGACGGCGGAAAGACCGGGTACACCAGGGCCGCCGGCTACTGCCTCGCGGTTTCGGCCAACCGCGAGGGCATGAGGGTCGTCGCCGTGGTCATGGGCGCTCCCAGCTCGCGGGAGCGTTTCCGGTCCGCCGAGGCGCTGTTCAACTACGGCTATCGGAACTTTCAGACCAGCCTCGTGTACGCCGAGAACGAGCCGATCGGGACGGTCCGGGTCTGGTCGGGAGATCGGCCGTCGGTGGAGGCGGGAGTCGCCGAGGACCTGTGGCTGACCGTCGAGCGGCGCAAGGCCGACGGGGTCGACACGAGGGTCGCGTTCGTTGAACCGCTCATTGCGCCTGTCCCGGAGGCGGGTCGGGTCGGCACTCTCGAGGTCACCCTGGGAGACGAGAAGATCGAGGAACGCGAGCTGGTCGCGCTGGCCGAGGTGCCGCAAGGCTCGCTCTACCGCCGCGCCCTCGACTGGTTCTGGCTGCTCTGGCGTTAGCCCGGAAAATACACCGATGTCCTGCTGCGGACGCCAATCTGCTTGCGTTAGCGGGCCGGACTCCCACAAGCCGCGTCACCGGAGTGTCGACTACGCCGTCAGCGGCTTTCGGGCCGTGCGGCCCACAACCCCCAGCATCTTGGCGCCCTCGCGACGAACATCGGTGTATTTTGCGGGCTAGGGAACACCGTGGCGCGAGCGTCCCTCCCGCCCGAACTCAATATTCGCCGGCTCGGGTGCCGGGACTGGGGGCGCTCGGTCGCCGACATGCGCGCGTTCACGGACGCGCGCGGCAGCGATTCGCCGGACGAGATCTGGCTCGTCGAGCATCCCCCCGTCTATACCCTCGGACTGGCGGGACGGCGCGAGCATGTGCACGCCCCGGGGCGGATCCCGGTCGTCGCGACGGACCGGGGCGGGCAGGTGACCTATCACGGACCCGGCCAGGCCGTCGTCTACGTCCTCGTCGACCTTCGCCGTCTCGGATGCGGGGTGCGCGCCTTCGTTCACGGACTCGAGCAGGCGGTCATCGACGTGGTGGGGCGAGCGGGAGTGGTCGCCGCCCGGCGCCCGGGGGCGCCCGGCGTCTACGTGAACGGCGCGAAGCTCGCCGCCCTCGGCCTCAGGGTGCGGCGGGGCTGCACCTATCACGGGGTCGCGGTCAACGTCGACCTCGACCTCGCCCCCTTTTGCGGCATCGACCCGTGCGGCTACGCGGATCTGGAGGTCACCCGGCTCCATGACCTCGGCGTCGACTGGTCGGTCCGGGAGACCGGGGAGCGCGTCGCGCGGGAGGTGATGGCGCACGTGACGCACCGCCGGGAGGCGCATTGAGCGGCCGGGCCGACGCCTTGTCACCGCGAGCAGATCCGCGTCCGCAGCAGGGAGCTGGTGAGATTTGCGGGCTGGGTCCCCTCATGATGGATCTCGCGGGTCTCGAGCCGAGCGGAGAGGACCGCGAGATCGCGAGGCACCCGGCAATCGGCGGCGTGGTCCTCTTCGATCGCAACTTCTCCGATCCGCGGCAGCTCGCGGCCCTGACCACCGAGCTGCACGGGCTTCGTTCGCCGCCGCTCCTCATCGCGACGGACCACGAGGGGGGCCGCGTGCAGCGGTTCCGCCAAGAGTTCACCGAGCTTCCCGCCGCCCGCCGGATCGGGGCCGGGTACGACCGCAACCCGGCGCTCGCCAGGGCGCTCGCCGAGGCGGCGGGGCTCGTCGCGGCGGCCGAGCTCCGTCGCGCCGGGCTCGATCTCGACTTCGCCCCGGTCGTCGACCTCGGCGCGGGGAACGACGAGACCATCGGGGACCGGGCTTTCCACTCCAGGCCGGAGGCGGTGACGGACCTCGCGCGAAGCTGGCTCCGGGGCGCGGGGCGCGCGGGATTCTCGGGTGTCGGCAAGCATTTCCCCGGGCACGGCACGGCGCGGGGCGACACCCACCTCGATCCGGTGGAGGACGAGCGTTCGCTCGCCGCGCTGCGGGCGGCCGACCTCGTGCCGTTCGCCGCGCTCTCTCCATGCCTCGGCGGGGTGATGACCAGCCATGTCCGGTTCCCGGCCGTCGACCGCCAGGCCGCGGTGACCTTCTCCGAGGTGTGGCTCCGCGGCGTGTTGAGACGCGATCTCGGCTTTGCCGGTATCGTGTTCAGCGACGACCTCTCGATGGGCGCGGCCAGGGGACCCCTCCGCGCGCCCGAGGCGAGGGTGGCGTCCGCCCTCGCGGCGGGGTGCGACGCCGCCCTGCTGATGAACGACCGGGCGTCGCTCGTCCGGGTGCTGGACGGGTGGCGGCCCGGTGAGGCCCCCGCGACGCGGAACCTCGGCCGCCTGCGTCCGGCCGGGGGTCCGCCCGGGCGGGAGCGCGAGTACCATGAAGCGGCGGCGCTCCTTCGGGAGCACTTGAGCCCGGTGGGGTAGCCGGTTCCACCAACCCGGACGAGCGAAACATGGCAGGAGACGAGTTCGCGACCCGATTTGCCGAACGGGTGCTCGCCGCGCGCTGGTCGGTCATCCTGACCACGCTGCTCCTCGTCGCGGTCGCGTCGGGGGGCATTGCGCGGCTCGAATTCTCCGCCAACTACCGCATCTTCTTCGACGACGACAATCCGGAGCTCCTGGCGCTGGAAGCGCTGGAGAATACCTACGGAAAGAACGAGAACGTCGCGTTCCTGATCGTTCCGGACGATGGCGACGCCACGTCCGAAAACGCGCTCTCGGCCGCCGTGTGGCTCACCGAAGCCGGCTGGCAGGCGCCATATTCGAGGCGAGTCGACTCGCTCGCCAACTTTCAGTACACGACCGCCGAGGGCGACGATCTGTACGTACGCGATCTCGTCGACCGCCAGGAGCTGACCCGAGCCGAAGCGCGGTCTCGAATTCGCGCCATCGCCTCGTCCGACCCGCGCATCGCGGGCAGCATTCTCGCCCGGAACGGCGATGTCAGCGTCGTGAACGTCACGATCGAGCTGCCGCAGGAGGGCCTGCTGGAGGCGGTGGCAGAAGTGGCCGAATTCGCCCGGTCGGTGGCTTCCGAGGCCGAAGAACGATTTCCCGGCGTGGACCTTCGCACCGTCGGCACGGTCATGATCAACCAGACCTTCGTGGAAGCCTCGATCGACAGCCAGAAGGTCTTCCTGCCGGCAAGCCTTGTGCTCATGGCCGTGATCCTCGGCGTCCTCACCCGGGGCTGGGCGGGAGTGGCGGCGACCGGGATGGTCATCGTCTTTTCCATTCTTGCGTCGGTGGGTCTTGGCGGATGGGCCGGTCTGCCCTTTTCTCCGCCCATCGCGCCGGCACCGACCATCGTGCTGATGATTGTCGTGGCGAACTGCGTGCACCTGCTGGTGGCTTTGCAGC
>JAJECB010000062.1 GCA_022822245.1 Gammaproteobacteria bacterium | reverse complement strand
ATTGCAGGTCGGAGGGGAAGCTGGAAGACCGGGGATCCCGGCACTGGTAGCCGACTCCGAACCCGGCCCGGAAATAGCCTTGGGCAAAGGGCTTCTGCGAAGGCGGGGCGAGGAGCTCGCCGACCGACTGATCGACGTCGGGCAGGGCGGCGAGGGTGTTGCTGGCGCCCGGATCCATTCGATCCTCGTCGAGACATCGCTGCCAGGTCCCGGGGGCGGTGCCGGGAAGCGCTTCCTCGGCCCCGGCCGGCGGATTGGTGCAGGAGGCGACCTGGAACTGATTGCAGTTGAGCCAGGGAAACTCGTAGTGCCGCCGCTTGGGGTAGCGGGCCCACTGGTTTTGCGTCCACCGGTCGGCGGTGGGCTGGTCGAGGCGCACCTGAAGGTGCCAGGGGACGAGGCCCACCGCCACCCGGTTGTTCTCGTCCGGTCGGAGGATGTCTACCAGGTGCAAAGCCGCCCGCTGGACGATCGCCATGCGGCTGCACTCCCGGGCAAGACTCGACGCAGTGCACTCCTGATCGGCCGGCAGAGTCAGGTTGGGGTCCGTGTAGCTGGTATCCTCCAGGTTCGCTTTCATCGAGCTGCTGGTGTCTATGGCGAGCACCACCTCGACCGGCTTCGAGTCGGAGTCGATCCCCGCCTTGACCTGCATGGACCCGGGCCCCGCATAGTTGCCGAGGAGGGGCAGGTACCGGGAGAAGAGGGTACCGCCGAGGTTCGCTTCGGCCTTGACCTGAACCATCCGTTCGCGACGGTCGAGGGCGGGGAACGTGATAGTCAGCTCGCCATCCTGTCCGAGCCGTTCCCGCTGCTCCTCCGGCAGATGCGCGAGGTTGATCAGCACGTAGGACCTGGCGACGGCTTCGAGCTTCTTCCTGAGGTCGGCGTCGCTGATGGCGGCATTCGTCGCGAGCTGGCGGTTGAACTCGCGGGTGGCGGCGACGGCGGCCGCCTCGGCCGCGGTCTTGAGCACGTCGCGCTGGTCGTAGAGCCAGACGTGGTCGACGATGAGGGCGCCGCCGGCGACGGTCCCGATCGTGAGCATCGCGGCCACGAGCCCGGCCGCGGCGCGGGTCTCGCGGGCGAAGCGCCGGAGGGCGCCGCCGAGGGCGCGCGCGGCGGTCATGCGGTCGCTCCCGCTTGCGCGGCGCTCGCGGGGCCGGAGTCGGCGAGAAGGGTGGGTGCGGGCGCGTCCGCCGCCGGACCGTTCCCGCGCCCGTCGAGGGCGGCGAAGACGGGCGGGCGGGCCGGCACCCAGTCCCGCTCGGGGGAGCGGGCGGGGAGGGCGTGGAGGCGGTAGATGTCGCCGATGACGAGGCCGCTCAGGACCCCCTCGCGGGTGAGGCGGGCGCAGACCTCGACGATGATCGCCACCTCGCCCGCCACCATGGTGAAGTCGTCCGGCAGGTCCAGGGTGGTCTGCCCGCCGTTCTCCCCGACGTATCGGGAGCAGCCGCCGGCGAGGGTCGCGGTGGCCGTCGCGTCGCCGAAGCGAAGATTGGCGTCGTCGGACCAGAGGACCTCGACCGCGGGGGCGGGGACGCCGGCCGGCTGGCGGATGGCGGTGACCACGTACACGAGGTCGGCGGGGGCGTCGAGCTCGCGCTTGAGGAGGAACTCGCCCAGCTTCTTCATCGCGTTGCCGTCGAGGGTGCCGCCGGTGGTGTCCGGGCCGCGCGAGACGTAGTCCGCCATGGTGGCCGCGATGCGGGCGCCGGCGGTGTCCGCCGCGACGCGCTTGTAGAGGTCGAAGCAGAGGTAGGCGACGGGGAGCATTGCCACCGTCACGCCGATGACGAGCTCGAGCCCGGCCGCGGCGCGGGTCTCGCGGGCGAAGGCGCGGAGGGCGGAGAGGACCTTGCTCGCCCTCACCCCGCACCCCTCTCTCGGGGGGAGAGGGGCTTCGGGATCGGTCCGAGGCGGGCTCGGGGACCGGTTGGCAGCGCTCGTGGGGATCATCGGGATCGGCCTTGTCGAGGCTCAGGCGTCGGGCTCGGGCTCGCTGCGCGCCACCCCGATGCCGTCCATCCGGACGACGTCGCCGGCGGACGGGTTCGGGGGCGGATTCGCGTTGGCGTTGGCCACGCCGGGGATGAACCCGGACGACGAGCGCGACAGCCCGACGAGAACCAGCTCTCCGGCGGGGTCCGCAGGGGCCGGCGTGCCGGAGTCGATGGCGGCGGCGAGGGCGGCCGCGCTCACCCCCTTGACGACCGCGAGGGTCAGGCCATCGCAGGTGCCGAGGGCGGCCGCGGTCCAGTCGGTGCCGCAGGTGGTGAAGTCCACGTTCGGGTCGAGCTCCTGCCAGACCGCCTCCCACGGGTCGGCGTCCGGCTTGATGGCGAGGGAGCGGGCGGCGGTGCGGGCGGCCCGGTCCAGCCCGTCCTCGGCATAGAAGTCGGAGACGAAGCTCATCAGGAGCGCGAAGGCGGTGACCAGGACGGAGATGGACAAGACGGTCTCCACCGCGGCCGCCCCGCGCACCCCGCGGAAGAACCCCGCGACCGCGGCCGTGCCCGTTCCGGCGCCCGTGCCGGCGCGGCGGCGGGCCGGGGCGACGGTGCGCCCGCGCGTCGCGCACGCCCCGCGCTCCGTCCCGTGGTCCGACCGGCCGGCCCGCGGCTGCCGATTGCTCGCGATGGTGATGTCGCTCCCTCCGCTCACCGTTCTCGACGCGGTCATGCGGTGCGCCCCTTCGTTGCGGTATTCAGCGGGGCGGGAGTCTCGTTTCGGGGGTGTTACATGTCAACAAATTCAAATATATATACGATATTGGATTCGTGTCGTCCGTTATGAGGGGGGGGGGGAGAGACGATGCTGGAATTTCGGGGGAGGGGGGGGCGATGCTGGAATTCCGGCCGCCGCACTTCGTCTTGGAATGGATACGGGATTCGGAAGATTTGTGGATAGAATACCGCCCCGGGGTTTGACCTATGGTACGGCGATCATGCGCGCACCAGCATGAGCGCGGCGGGGAAGCGCTCGTCCCCCGGGGATCGGGTGAAGCAGCTCCGGGCGTTCTGCCACACGGCTCGGCTCGGGAGCTTCACCCGGGCGGCGGAGCATCTCGAATCGAGCCAGTCCTCGGTATCGCAGCAGGTACGGGGGCTCGAGCGCGAGCTCGAGCTGATGCTGTTCGAGCGAAACGGCTCCGTCACCCGCCTCACCCCGATCGGGATGGAGCTCCTCCAGGTCGCACTCCCGGTCGTCATGGACATGGAGCGCCTGCCCGAGGCCTTCGAAGAGCGGTTTCGAGGGACCTCGTCGGGGCGGCTCGCGATCGGGGCCTCGACGATCTGCGCGGCGAAGATGGCCGCCGGCTACCTCAAGCGCTTCCGGGAGGAGCACCCCGGCGTGCGGTTCGAGCTGAAGGTCGGGGCCGGGGCCGAGAGAGTCGCCTGGC
>JAJECB010000325.1 GCA_022822245.1 Gammaproteobacteria bacterium | reverse complement strand
ATCCTGAACAGCTCGATTTCGGGTGTCAACACCGGCCCAACCAAGCCTTCGTGAGAGGTCGTTCCGGACAATTACGTGTGGAAACAATATGTTGTAGGGTCCTGATGTCCAGACTGATTTGTGGCTACTCGGTAGGGCTAGCTCGACGCCTGCCGGGAGCGGTTGCGCACCGCGAGCCGGGTCCCCACCGGCGCCTGGTACCGGAAGAAGGCCACGATCCCGTCCGCGATCGCGCGCGCGATCCGGCGCTGGTAGCGCTTGTCGCGCAGCAGCTTCTCGTCGGTCGGATTGGAGAGAAACGCGGTCTCGATCAGCACCGACGGGATGTTCCTGGTCTTGAGGACCGCGAACCCGGCCCGGTGGACGTGCTTGGCATGCACCGGGACCTTTCTCCTGAGCTCGCGCAGCACCCGGCGCGCGACGACGTCGCTCAGCCGGGCGGCCCCCTTCCGGGACATGTCGACCATCGCCGAGCGGACCATCGGCTCGTGTTCCCCGAGGTCGAGCCCACCGGCCCGGTCCGCCGCGTTCTCTCTCTCCGCGAGCCACCTCGCCGCCTCGCTGCTCGCCCCGCGCCACGAGAGCACGTAGGCGGAGGCACCGCGGACCTTCGGGTTCTTGAAGGCGTCCGCGTGGATGGAGACGAAGAGGTCCGCGCCCGCCTTGCGCGCGATTGCGGTACGCCGGCGCAAGGGAATGAAGTAATCGCCGTCGCGGACCAGCACGGGCCGGATACCCGGCCGCCGGCGGAGCTCCGCGGCCAGCATCCGAGCGATGGAGAGCGTGACGTCCTTCTCCCGCGTCTTGCGCCGGCGGCCGATTGCGCCGGGGTCCTTGCCCCCGTGGCCGGCATCGATCGCCACCACCACGTCGCGCAGACGCCCCGTCGGCTCCGGCTTCGATGCACCCGGCACGGGCGTGACGCGGCCGGTCTTCGCGGCGGCGTTCTCCGCGCGGCCGAAGTCCACCACCAGCCGGTGGCCGCGGCGCCCGTGCGGGGAAAGGAGGAAGCTCCTCGCCCGTTCCTGCCGGACCATGTCGAACACGACCCGGTAGCGGTCACTGCCCCGCTTCGCCTGCCGGATGCCCGAGATGCGGCGATTTTGGCGAAATCCATTCTTCAGCTCCGTCTTGAACCTGACGCCCTTGAAGTCGAGCACCACCCGGTCGGGTTTTCTGAGCGAGAACAGGTTGTAGTCCACGGGAGCCGAGAGGTCGAACACCACCCGGGTATGCGAGGACGCGTCGAACATCCGCATCCCGAGGACGGACGGACCGCTCACGGCGGCGGCCGCCCACCCCGGGCCGGCAACCAGGAGGACGAGCACGAGCCCGCGCAAGCTGTGCCACGCTCGTTCGCGCCGCCTCGTCCGCGTCCCCCGGCGAGAAGGCGCGGAGAGGGCGCGCGGCGGGAGAAACGCGCCCGATGATGAGCTGCCCTTGGTCATGGCGCGCATCAAGCTATCACCGGAGCGACACCTCGGACACGTGTCGAAAAACATGAGGTTCGATCTATAATTATATTTTATATCAAATTATTATAACTCATTTATTATATTGAGTGGTATCTACTGAACCGCCGCCTCGTCCCCTCCAGCAGGGCCCGGACTTCGAACCCCCGCCCGGTGCACCGGACGCGCCGTGCTTCGGTCCCCGGCGCCGCGCCGGCGTATTCGAAACGAATGTCGAGGTCCGGACGGGGAAGCACCCCGGCCCCTCGCTCCGGCCATTCGAAGAACAGAAGCGCGTCCGCCGCGAGGTGGTCGCGAAGCCCCAGGAACTCGAGTTCCTCGGGATCGGACAGGCGGTAGAGGTCGTAGTGCCCCACCGTCGACGCCCCGACCCGGTACTCCTCCACCAGGGTGAAGGTGGGGCTCCGGATCGTTCCGGTCACCCCGGCCGCACGCAGAAAGCCGCGGACCAGGGTGGTCTTGCCGGTCCCGAGCTCACCGGCGAGGTACACCGTTCCTCGGGACAGTCCGGCGCCGGCAAGGGCCGCTCCGAGGGCCATCGTCGCCGCTTCTCCCGCGAGGATCTCGTCCCAGCTCGCGGAGCCGGGGGCAGCAGTACGGGCCACCATCGATCAGCCGCGATTGACGAGCCCGCGCAGCTCCGCGACGAGGTCTCCGGCGAGGAGGCCTCGCTCTCCCGCCCGGGCGGCCAGGTCCCCCGCCCTGCCGTGGACGCAAACCCCGAGCTCGGCGGCCTCCGCCGGGCCGGCCCCCTGCGCCGCGAGGCCCGCGATCACCCCGGTGAGGACGTCCCCGGTCCCCCCCGTCCCCATGCCCGGGTTCCCATTCACGCACACCCCGACCGGCCGGGGCGGCCCCGCGTCGACGACGGTGCCCGCGCCCTTGAGCACGCACACCCCGCCGAACCGTTCCCGGATCGCCCCCGCCGCCGCGAACCGGTCGGCCTGCACTTCACCGGTGGACACTCCGAGCAGCCGCGCCGCCTCCCCCGGGTGCGGGGTGAGCACCCAGCCGTCCCGCCGGGGGGCGGACCGCCCCGCGCCCGCGAGGTGGTTGAGCGCGTCCGCGTCGACAACGAGGAGCCTGGGCCGGCAACCGAGCGCGTTCGCGAACATTCGCTCGCCCCACTCCCCCCGCCCGAGCCCCGGGCCGACCGCGACCACCGTGGCGCGTCCGGCCAGCGCCTCGAACGATGCCTCGTCCTCGACGCCCCGGCTCATGACCTCGGGGCGTATCGCGCTCACCGCCGCCGCGTGCGCCTCGCGGGTCGCGACGCTCACGAGGCCCGCGCCGACCCTCGCGGCGGCTTCGGCGGCAAGACGCACCGCGCCCGAGAATCCCCGGTCCCCTCCGACCACGAGCACGTGGCCATGGTCTCCCTTATGGGACCCACGCGGACGCGGTCCGAGGCACGGATGGTCGGCGAGCCGGTCGTAGTCGAGCTGCGACGCCCCGGCCGGGATCCGGTCGGCGAGCGCGGACGGGACCCCCAGCGCGTCGTGCTCCAGGCGCCCGCAATGGTCGGGCCCCGCGCCGGTGAAAAGCCCCCGTTTCGGCGCGATGAAGGTGACGGTGAGCGAAGCGCGCACCGCCATCCCGCGGACGCTTCCGGTGTCGGCGTCTACGCCTGAGGGCACGTCCACGGCGAGGACGGGTGCCCCGGCCGCATTCATCGCTTCGATGGCCGCGGCCGCCGCACCCGCCACGGGGCGCTTGAGCCCGGTGCCGAAGAGCGCGTCCACCACCACCGACACTCCATCGAGGGCGGGAGCGGCAAAGGGCTCCGGGTCCACCCCCGCCCCGCGCATCGCGCCCAGCATGGCCGAAGCGTCACCGCCGAGCCGGCCGCGATCGCCGACCATGAGGGCGCGAACCTCGAAGCCGGACTCCCGGGCGAGGCGGGCGACCACGAACCCGTCGCCGCCGTTGTTCCCGGCGCCGCACACCACCGCGATTCGGCGCACCCCCGGCCAGTAGCGGACGAGGGCACGGAACGACCCCGTGCCTGCCCGCTCCATGAGCTCCGCCCCCGGGAGCCCGCCTTCCGCGATGGCCAGCCGCTCGATCTCCCGCACCTCGGCCACAGTGCGAAGGGACGCACCGGAACGGGCGGACGGTCCGGGGAGCTCCACGGACTCAGGCGAACAGGTGCTCGCGATAATGGCGCAGCTCCCGGATCGATTCGAGGATGTCGTCGGGTGCCCGGTGCGCGCTCGCCTTCTCGAAGGCCGCGGCCACCCGGGGGGCCCAACGCTGGGCGAGGACCTTGAGCGTGCTGACGTCGAGGTTGCGGTAATGGAACCACCGCTCGAGCCGCGGCATGTAGCGGTAGAGAAAGCGCCGGTCCTGGCAGATGGAGTTGCCGCAGATGGGAGACGAGCCGGGCGGCGCCCACTGCTCGACGAACGCGACGGTCCTCCGCTCGGCTTCCGCCACCGTGCAGCGGCTCGCCCGTACCTCGTCGAGAAGACCGGAGCGCGAGTGGTGCTCGACGTTCCATCGGTCCATGCCGGCCAGCACCTCCTCGGGCTGCCGGATGACGATGTCGGGCCCGTGGGCGAGAATCCTCAGCTCGGAATCGGTCACGACCGTCGCCACCTCGATGATATGATGGCGCTCCGGTCGAAGCCCCGTCATCTCGAGGTCAATCCATATCAGATTGCTCGGATCCTGCGCCATAGCGGAGCTTTCGTCCTCGGCAACGGCGCATTCTATCCTGCCCGCCGCGCCGATTCCCGACGCATGACCGAAAACGGCTTGGCCCGGAAATCTCACCAGTTTTCG
>JAJECB010000059.1 GCA_022822245.1 Gammaproteobacteria bacterium | reverse complement strand
GCTGCACCTCGAGATCCTCGTGGATCGCCTGCTTCGCGAGTTCCAGGTGAGCGCCGTCGTGGGCCAGCCCCGCGTCGCCTATCGGGAGACGATTCGCCGGAGCGCGCAGGTCGAGGGGCGCCATGTGCGTCAGACCGGCGGGCGCGGCCAGTACGGGCACGTCCGCATCGAGGTCTCCCCGAACCACGATGTCCCGTTCGAGTTCGAGAACGCCATCGTGCGGGGCGCGGTCCCGCGCGAGTACATCCCCGCGGTCGAGCAGGGCGCCCGGGACGCGCTCGAGAGCGGCCCGCTCGCCGGCTATCCCGTGACCGGGGTCACGGTCCGCCTCTACGACGGCTCGTTCCACACGGTGGACAGTTCCGAGCTCGCCTTCCGCATCGCCGGTTCGCTCGCGACCCGGGAGGCGCTCCGGCGCTGCTCCCCGACCATCCTCGAGCCGGTGATGGAGGTCGAGGTCGTCACGCCGGACGAGTACACCGGAGAGGTCATGGGCGATCTGTCGGCGCGCCGGGCCCGCATCACCGGGCTTTCGGTCCGGGGGAACGCCCGCGTGATCGACGCGCAGGTGCCCCTCGCGGGCATGTTCGGCTACGCCACCGACATCCGTTCGGCGACCCAGGGCCGGGCCACCTACACGATGCACTTCGGATCCTACGAGGAGGCCCCGGAAGCGGTCATGGCGGAGGTCATGGCCAGCGCCTGAGCCAGCACCCGAGTCTGACGCCAGCAGAGGACGCACTCCACCGGAATCGCCGCCATGAACGAGAAGATCCGCATTCGGCTGAAGGCCTTCGACCATCGGCTGCTCGACCAGTCCACCAGCGAAATCGTGGAGACGGCGAAGCGGACCGGCGCCAGGGTCGCGGGCCCGATCCCGCTGCCCACCGTGAAGAACCGCTACACGGTGCTTCGTTCCCCGCACGTGGACAAGAAGTCCCGCGAGCAGTTCGAGCTTCGAACCCACAAGCGGCTCCTCGACATCCTCGGCTCCACGCCCACGACGGTGGACGCCCTTTCCCGCCTCGATCTCCCCGCCGGCGTCCACGTGGAGATCAAGGCGATGGTCTCGTCCTGACGGCGGGTTCGAGGAGGACATCGGGATGGACGGCCTACTGGGAGTGAAGCTGGGGATGTCCCAGCGGTTCACCGAGAGCGGCGCCGTGGTGCCTGTCACCGTGCTGCGCGTGGGGCCCTGCATCGTGATCCAGCGCAAGACGACCGAGACGGACGGCTACGCCGCGGTGCAGGTCGGCCTCGAAGGGACCGGCCGGCGCGCTCGCCGCGTCCGGGCGCAGGCGACCCGGCTCGAGGCCGCCGGCGCGACCGGCCGTGTCTCGGTGCTGCGCGAATTCCGCCCCGACGAGGGCGAAGCCGCCCCCGTGGGCGCCCGGTTCGGGGCGGACGTGTTCGCGCCGGAGGACCGGGTTCGCGTCAGCGGCGTGAGCAAGGGCCGCGGTTTCTCGGGTGTCATGCGTCGTCACGGGTTCCACGGGGGGCCGGGATCCCACGGTTCCAAGTTCCACCGGGCGCCCGGCGCGATCGGCATGTGCGCCACCCCGTCGCGGGTTCTTCCCGGAACCCGCCTTCCCGGCCATTACGGGCAGGACCGGGTCACGGTGCGAAATCTCCGGGTCGTCGAAGTGGACGCGTCGCGCAATCTGGTCGCGGTGCGGGGAGCGGTTCCCGGGCCGCGCGGCGGCGTCGTGGAGATCCGGAAGGCCTGATGCCCGGGAGCACGACGCGATGACGGAGCAGACGACGCCGGCCTCGACGGCGCCGGTCCTCGGAGGCGGGGAAGCGGCGCTCGATCCGGGCGTGTTCGCCGCGCCGGTGAATCCGGCCCTTCACTACGACGCGGTTCGCCAGTACCGCGCCGGCCGCCGCGCCGGGACCCACTCCACGAAGAACCGGGCCCGGGTGCGCGGCGGCGGACGCAAGCCCTGGAGGCAGAAGGGCACCGGCAACGCCCGGGTGGGCAGCCGTCGGAATCCGCTGTGGCGGAGCGGCGGGGTCGTCTTCGGTCCGACGCCGCGCGACTACAGCTACCGGCTGAACGGCAGGATGCAGCGGGGGGCGCTGCGTTCGGCGCTCTCGCTCCGGGCCGGAGAGGGCCGGGTGCGGCTCTACGACGACATCCCGCTCGATGTCCCTTCGACCCGCGGCCTGGTGCGCCGTCTCGCCGAATGGAGCGTCGGGGCCGGCCGGATCCTCCTGGTCGAAGCCGCCCCTTCGGACGAGCTGTGGCTCTCCGCCAGGAACCTCCAGAAGGTCGAACTGGTCACCGTGGCCGGGCTGCACACCTACGATGTCCTGAAGGCCGGCGTGATCCTCATTCGCCGCTCCTCGCTGGAAGCGCTCTCCGCCAAGCTCGCGGAAGCCGGAGGCCGCTGATGGAACCCGATCGCGTGATCCTCGGGCCGCTGACGACCGAGAAGGCGGACCGGCTGCAGGAACAGCACAACGTCGTCTGCTTCCGCGTCCACCCGAGTGCGAACAAGGTGCAGATCCGGCGCGCGGTGGAGAGTCTCTTCGAGGTCGATGTGACCGCCGTCCGGACCGCGGGGTACCGCGGCAAGGAGAAGCGGTGGGGCCGGTACGTCGGTCACAAGCCGGACTGGAAGAAGGCCTTCGTGACGCTGGCCGAGGGGCACTCGGTCCAGATCTTCAAGGGCGTATAGAACCGTCATGCCGATCCGGAAATCTCGACCGACGTCCCCCGGGCGCCGCTTCCACACTGTTCAGACCTTCGAGGAGCTGACGACCCGCCGTCCCCTGAA
>JAJECB010000245.1 GCA_022822245.1 Gammaproteobacteria bacterium | reverse complement strand
CCAAGCATGGGCGTACACCTTCGGCCCGTTCAAGTCGATGACAGCCCCAAATGCCCGTTTTATTACAGAAAAACAATAGCTTATGGGAGTAGAACGAGGGTTTCTTGGGACACTAGTGAAGGTACACGTTGTTCCGTGCGGGCCGGCGGTTACCCTCACCAACGTCAAGGTGGGCTGGCCTCTCAGCGTGAGGGGAAATCCGCACCTGTTGATTGCCGGACTTCCCGGCATGGGGAAGACCACCTGCCTCGTGAACCTGTGCAAGCAGTTGGTTGCGGCGAGTATTCAGCCCATCGTCTTCTCCTATCACCAGGACATTGACGAAAGACTTCAGGAATCCCTCGGAACGGTGCGCTTCATCGACTTCGACGGCCTGGGATTCAATCCACTACAGGTGATCGATCGGGAATCGCGGACGGCACATCTGGATGTCGCCGGAACCATGCGGGACATCTTTACCGCCATTTTCCCGGAGCTCGGCGACATCCAGGCGGATCGCATCCGCAGAGCCATCAAGGAGAGCTTCGAAGAGGCGGGTTGGAGCTCCGGTGCTGATGCGCCGGAGCCAGCATTCAGGCGTTTCGTAGAGATTCTCCGCGACGATCCCAAGCCGGACCGGGGGTTGCGCACCCTGCTCGCGCGCTTGGGCGAGCTGGATGACTACGGCTTCTTCAATACCGGCGCCGAGTCTCAAGGCAGTCTGTGGGAAGGCCAGCGGCCGACCCTTATCCGCATCCACACGACACAGAACGAGAATCTGCAACGGGCCTTCGCCTGCCTCGTGTTATACGGCTTGTACAAGGACATGTTCCGCCGGGGCACCCAGGGGCGGATCACGCATGCGTTGGTTTTCGACGAGGCGCATCGCGCCGCCCGTTTGAAGCTCATACCGACGATGGCGAAAGAGTGCCGCAAGTACGGGATCTCGCTGGTATTGGCCTCCCAGGAGGCGCGCGACTTCGATATCTCCGTGTTCTCGGCCATCGCCAACTATCTCGTTCTCCGTTCGACGGATGTGGATGCCAAGTTCCTCGTGCGGAACGTTTCCAATTCTCGGCAGGAGCGGGTGCTGATCGACCGGCTCAAGCAGATGGACAGATTCAAGGCCCTCTACTTCGCGGAAGGCAAGGGCCGGCCATCTCAGGTAGCCTTGTCTCCCTAGCCGCGTGCGGTTGGAAGGGGCGAGGCGAAAGGCGGAGGTTCCATGATGACGAGATCGTTGACCATCGACTACGGCGACGATGTCCTGCTCGCTTTGGGCCTGACCCCCGAGGAGTTCCACGAAGAGGCGAAGATTCTTATTGCGATCAAGCTCTACGAGATGGGGCGGCTGTCTACCGGCGCGGCGGCCGGATTCGCGAACGTACCCAAGCCGTTGTTCTTGAATAAATTGTCAGACTACGGAGTCGATACGTTCGATCTGTCCGGGGAAGAGCTCCAACGCGACGTGGCCGGTGCGCGACGTCATCTGTAACACGTCGCCGTTGCAGTATCTGCATCAGACGGATCTGCTCCATCTGCTTCCGGCTCTGTTCGGGTCGGTGCAAGTGCCGACGGCCGTAGCGGCCGAATTGGCCGAAGGCAGGAGGCGGGGCGTCCGCCTGCCGGAGTTGGCGCAGCTCCCTTGGGTGACGTTGAGATCGGTGCGTGAACGAAAGCTGTTGCCGCTCGTGACGAGTCTTGGAAGTGGCGGGACGGAGGTCCTCGCATTGGGGCTGGAGGCGCCGGACCATCTGCTTGTATTGGATGACCGAGACGCTCGCCGGCATGCTATCGCAGCAGGCCTGGAAGTCACGGGAACGTTGGGCATCTTGGTGTTGGCGAAGGAGCGTGGCCTTCTCGATTCGATTCGACCCGTTTTGAATCGTCTCCAGCGCTGGGTTTCCGGCTCCGCACCGAGACATACCAGGCAGCTCTCGACTTGGCCAATGAAGAACACTGAGCATCCGGGCGATACCATAACCGACGGCTTGGGTGAAGGACATTCAGCCAACCGTCCGCGATGGACCCGACGGACAATCGGGACCGCACGACGAAGTACGGCGAGGAGATAGCACATCCATGTCGAATCGAATGCAGGACAAGGTAGCCGTCATCACCGGAGCCGCTTCCGGAATCGGCGCCGCCTGCGCCCGCCGCTTCTCGGCGGAGGGCGCGAGCGTGGTCGTGAGCGACCTGAGCGAGGCGGCGTGCGCGGTAATCGCGGAAGAGCTCGGGAACGCGGACGCCACATTCGCGGTCGTGGCCGGCGACGTGACTTCGCGCGCGGACACCGAGGCGATCGCCGAAGCGGCGCGCGCCTCGTTCGGCGGGATCGACGTGCTTGTCAACTCCGCCGGGATCTCGGCCCGCACCGTCGCCGACTTGCCGGACCTCGAGGAGCGCTGGCGGCGTGTCATCGACGTCAACCTCAAGGGCACGATGCTCATGTGCATGGCGGCGGTCGAGGTGATGCGGGCGACGGGGGGCGGCTCGATCGTCAACCTCGCGTCGATCATGGGCCACGTCGGCTATCCGCTGGGCGTCGGGCTCTCGGACGGCTTCAGCGCCTATGCGCAGTCCAAGGGCGGGGTCGTCCAGTTGACCCGCGACCTCGGGGCGGCCCTCGGCGGGGAGAGGATCCGGGTGAACGCGGTGTGCCCCGGGTTCGTCCGGACTCCGCTGACCGAGACCCTCACGTCGAACAACGAGACGTACTCGAAGCTCCTCGACCTCCACCCGCTCGGACGGATCGCCGAGCCCGAGGAGATCGCGAACGCAATCCTCTTTCTCGCCTCCGACGACGCGTCGTTCGTGACCGGGGCCAACCTCCTCGTCGACGGAGGCTACACCGCGGTATAGGCACCAGGCTGACGAAGAATCGCGCCGCCGGGCCCGGCGCTCGGAGGCACCAGGGGAGAGTGCACAATGACCGAAGCAGACCACGACCACTTCATGGGGCTGGCCCTCGACGAAGGCCGCAAGGGGGAGCGTGAAGGCAACGTGCCGGTCGGCTCCGTCATCGTCCGGGACGGCACGGTGCTCGGGGCCGGTCACAACGAGGCCAACTCGGGTCCGGACGCGACCGCCCACGCCGAGGTGCAGGCGATCCGCGACGCCTGCCGCCGGGAGGGCACGTGGGACCTCGCCGGCGCCACCCTCTACAGCACCATGGAGCCGTGTCCCATGTGCTGTTGGGCGCTCCTCGAGGCGGGGATCGCCCGCCTCGTCCTCGGGGGGCGGCACGAGGGGATGCGGAAGCACGGGATCGATCGGCGCACCACCTTGGGAGGATACGCGGTGGAGACCCTGCTCGAGCTCACGAATCGCGAGCTCGACCTCGTGACCGGCGTCCGCACGCATGACTGCGAGCGCCTGCGCCTCGACTGGAAGGGTTGACCCGCGCCACGGGGCGAGTCAGGAGCGGTAGCGCTCCGGGACCTGGGGGTTGTTCGCGGGGTTGGTGTCGTGGCGCGAGAGCGCGGCCACGAGCGGCCCGCCCGCGAGGGGCTTGAGCTCCGTCTCCAGCGCATCGGCGGCCTCGCGGGAGTAGACCTCGGCTTCGTTCACGTGGACGGTGAACGAGCGGAGGTGCTTCGCCTTCTTGATCGGGTCCTCGATGGTCGCCTTGGTCCAGGCGTAGAGCGGGAACCCGCCGATGCCCTGCCGCTCCGCTTCCGCGACGTACCCCGCGAAGGCGTCGTACTGGCAGACGAGGGCCGCGTCGTGGCGCGCGAGGATTTCCGGAAGCGGCGCCAGCTCGGGCGCGGACGGATCGCGGCGCGCGGTCTCGGCGAGCGCGTCGGCGAGCCGCAGGCGGATCTGGAACTGCCACGTCTCGGCCATGACGGCTCGCTACCCGGGCTCGGCGGGCGGGAGCGGCCCGCCGGTTGGCGGGAGTCCGGCGCCGTACGCAATCGCCGGGCACGCGCGCACCGCGTCAGTGCTCCTTGACATACGGCGTCCCGAGGGCGCTCGGCGCCTCCGCCCGCCCGAAGAAGCCCGCGAGCAGGACCACCGTCATGAGGTAGGGGAGGATCAGCATCAGATCGGTGGGCGCCTCGCCGATGATCGGGAACTCGATCCCGATGAGGCGCGACGAGGCGGCTTCGAGGAAGCCGAAGAGGAGGCACGCGAAGAGAGCGGCCCAGGGTCTCCACTTGCCGAAGATCATCGCCGCGAGTGCGATGTAGCCCTTGCCGGCGCTCATCTCCCGGATGAACCCGGCGCCGTGCGCGGTCGACAGGTAGGCCCCCGCGATCCCGCAGAGGATCCCGGCGATGATCACGGCGCGGTAGCGGAGCCAGGGCACCGAGACGCCGGCGCTGTCCACCGCTTCGGGGGTCTCTCCGACGGCCCGCAGCCGGAGTCCGAAGCGGGTCCTGGCGAGCACGAGGGCGACGAGCGGGACCGCGATCAACGCGACGTAGACGAGGAGCTTGTGCCCGCTCACGAGCTCGTCGTAGATCACCCCGACGAGGGGCACGTGCGCGAGCGCCTCCGCGAACGGAAGCTCGATGGGCTGGAAGCGCTCGGCGGCGCCGAGGGTCGGGGTCTGGCCGCCCCGGTG
>JAJECB010000217.1 GCA_022822245.1 Gammaproteobacteria bacterium | reverse complement strand
TCCGCTAGCCAAGAAGTTGGTGAAATTTCCGGGTCAGTTCAGGAAGAAGCCGACGAGCCGCGCGACGGACTGCCCGATCTCGCTCTCGAGGGGGAACGACAGCATGCCCATCACCGAGTATCCAAGGAGCCACGGCATCACGTAGAAGCGGACCATGAAGAAGAACCAAGCGACGAAGAGCGGCACCATCGGCGCGATGAGGAAGCCCGGCGTCACCGGTGCGAAGAGCCGGAGGAGCGGGTTGGTCACCCGCACGAAGAACCGCATGAAGAAGAAGTTGCTGTCTTCGGGCAGGAACAGCCCCATGCCGAAGCGCCCGACCAGGGTCCACATGATCGCGCCGAGCACGTAGTCGAGGACCAGCAGCCAGAGCGGGAACGCTTCGTACATCAGTCGGCGCGCTCAGCCGTTCCGCCGCCGGGGGGCGGAGTATCGAATCGGCCTTCCTTCCGGTTCATCGAAAGAGGCCAGGGAGTGTAACCCCGGGGATGGGGAGCCGGAAGCCGACGCGGAGCGCGGCGCGCCGATCGAAATTGGGGTCGGAGCGAGATTTTCGGCTCGCAGTTGGAGTCAGAGCGACGTTCTCGGTTCCGGGAATCCCACTCTGGCCCCATTTCCAGCCGGAGACGAAAAACGCCGGGGCGGGAGGCCCCGCCCCGGCGAAAGTTGACGACCTCGGAACTAGTGCGACGAGGCGAGGACCGACGCACCCTTCGGGACCCGGGTCGCGTCGACCATGTCCTGGGTTTCCTTGTCCGGCTCCGCGGTCATGAGGCTCACCACCACCATGGCGATCAGGCTCACCGGCATGCCGATGATCCCGAAGCGGAGGTGGTCGATGCCGATCCACGGATCCATGCCCGCGAACCGCACCATGTAGAGGTACCACGTGCCGGCAATGAGCCCCGCGAGCATCCCCGCGATCGCTCCCTGCCGGTTGGCCCGTTTCCACCACACGCCGAGGACGAGCGGGAAGAAGAGCCCGGAGCACGCGAAGTCGAATGCCCAGGCCACTGCCCCGAGGATCCCCGTGAGCTTCAGGCTTGCGACCAACGCTCCCGCCGCTCCGATCACGATGAGGAGCACGCGGGCCACGACGAGCCGCGTCCGCGTCTCCGCCTTCGGGTCGATGATCTTGTAGTAAAGGTCATGCGACAGCGCGTTGGCGATGGCGAGGAGCAGGCCGTCCGCGGTGGACATCGCGGCGGCCATGCCGCCGGCCGCGACCAGACCCGAGATGACGTAGGGCAGGCCCGCGATCTCCGGAGTCGCCAGCACGACGATGTCGCCGCGCATGAAGAACTCGTTGATCTGCAGGATCCCGTCGCCGTTCGCGTCGATCACCTTGAGGAACCCGACCTCGCTCCAGTTCCGCACCCAGTCGAGCGCGTTCACGTCCGCGATGGCCTTGCCGATGATGCCCGTCGCGAGGTTCGGATCGAGCACCTGGAGCTTGGTGAACGTCGCGAGCGCGGGGGCGGTGAAGTAGAGCAGGAAGATGAAGAGCAACGACCACGCCACCGACTGACGCGCCGCCCGCACCGACGGAGTGGTGAAGTAGCGCATCAGGATGTGCGGCAGCGACGCGGTGCCCGCCATCATGCACAGCACGAGGGTAATGAACCGCCAACTGTCGAGGGCGCTCGTTCCGGCCGCCGCGTGCGGCACCGTGAGTGCCCTGAGTCCCGGAACCGCCTCCTCCGGTTTCAGCACCCCGACCTGGTGCAGGGTCTCGAGCTCGCCGAGCCGCATGACCGCGTCGCCGTAGACGAGCTGCGGAACGAGGCCGAATCCCTGCTTGTTCGACATCCACACCACGGGCACGACGTACGCGATGATGAGCACGATGTACTGGGCCACCTGGGTCCAGGTCACCGCCCGCATGCCGCCGAGCATCGAGCACAGGAGGATGCCGAGGAGGCCGAACCAGACCCCGACCTCGAACGGGATGTGCAGGGCGCGCGAGGCGATGGTGCCGGTCGCGTTGATCTGGGCCGTCACGTAGGTGAACGACGCGATCACGAGCACGAGCACCGCGCAGAAGCGAGCCGTGTTCCCGCCGTAGCGGGTGCCGATGAAGTCGGGCACCGTGTAGCAGCCGAACTTGCGCAAGTAGGGCGCCATGAGCGCCGCGACCAGCACGTACCCGCCGGTCCAGCCGACCACGAACGCGAGGTAGGCGTGGCCGCCCATGTAGATGCCGCCCGCCATGGCGACGAAGGACGCGCCGGACATCCAGTCCGCCGCGGTCGCCATACCGTTGAATACCGGCGGTACGGTGCGCCCCGCGACGTAGTAGGCGTCGACCTGCATCGTGCGCGAGAGCCATCCGATGGCGGCGTAGATGAGGACGGTGAACCCGACGAAAAGGATGCCGATGGTGTCGGCCCCCAGGCCCATCTGCTCGAGGACCGCCATGAGGAGGATGAAGACGATGAACCCGCCCGTGTAGAGACCGTAGATCTTGGGCAGGTTGTCGATGAAGCTCCCTTGCATTCTCATGATCGTTTTCCCCTCAGTCTTCTTCGGCCACGCCGCATTCGCGGTCGATCTTGTCCTGGGCTCTCGCGAACCAGAAGATCAGCACGACGAACACGACCAGAGACCCTTGCGCGGCCATGTAGAAGCCGAGCGGGAATCCGAGGAAGCTCATCCCGTTCAGCGCATCGGCGAACCAGTGCACGAGGAACGAGAACACGAACCAGATGACGAGCTTGACCCACATGAGCGAGCGGGTGCGCCGCCAGTGCGTGGTTTGTTCACCATTCATCTAGCGTCCTCCTTTGTGGTGCTTTTCCCGGAATGGCTGCATTCACGGGTTCGCAGTCAACGCCCGTCCGGCGGATTGCGAACGGGCGCGCGGCGCGGCGGGCTCGTCGCCGCGGGTCTCCGGCACGGGCGGCCGCCCGGTGTGGCGATGGCGCCGGCCGGAGAAAGCTCATGGTTTGATTCGAGATCTCGCACTGGTGGGGTGCGGGAGGGGGCATCGCACGCTTCGGAGCGGGGGCTCCCGGCCGTGCGGGGGTGGTCGACTCGGCGGTCGGGGCTGCTTCGCGCGCGATCCCGCGGATTGCGACTCCGCGCCGCCGACCCATTCGGATTCATCGGTTTTCTGTGTTGCTCGATCAACGAATCGGTCCGAAGAAACCCCGTTGGTCGGTTCTCGTACTAATATAGTTTTCCACTAGTGTCCCAAGAAACCCTCGTTCTACTCCCATAAGCTATTGTTTTTCTGTAATAAAACGGGCATTTGGGGCTGTCATCGACTTGAACGGGCCGAAGGTGTACGCCCATGCTTGG
>JAJECB010000085.1 GCA_022822245.1 Gammaproteobacteria bacterium | reverse complement strand
CTGACGAACCTGCCCCACGAGACCGTCCAGCAGCGCTTGAAAGGAACTCGCAAGTACGGTGTCGCGTTCGAGGGATGGGGTCGGCGCAATCGGAACTTCACTCACTACTTCACGCCGCAGCAGGTGTCCTACGCCTACCACCTGTCCGCCGACCTGATGGCGGACCTGCTGCACGAAGGCACGCGCGCGCACCACATCGACGCGAAGGTG
Organism: Gammaproteobacteria bacterium; assembly: GCA_022822245.1. The sequence goes on along the minus strand of JAJECB010000085.1, from coordinate 7,541 downwards.
CTGGACATCGCCAGGGTGGAGGGAGGCGCGCAGGTGGAGTTCGACGGCCGGGCGCCGGAACGCTACGACCTCGTCTTCGATGCCCGCGGGTTTCCCGGAGAGCTCCATCCCGACCGGCACATCGACATTTCCTTCATCCCCACCAATACCGCCGTCATCCGCCGCTGCCCGGCAATTGCCAGGGAGGAGCCGGCCGGGCCAGCTCTGCAGCATACGTACACGCGTGCGGTGGCGCGTCCGCACGGCTGGATTTTCGTCATCCCGCTGACGATACACACGTCGTTTGGATACGTCTTCAACCGCGATGTATCCAGCCTGGCCGAAGTGGAATCGGACTTCGACGCGTTCCTCGAAACCGATGGCGTGTCGGAGTTCGAACAACGCGCCGTCATTCCGTTTCCCAATTTCGTCCACCGTCAAGTGTACGATGGCGCGGTGGCCCGCATTGGCAACGCGGCCGCCTTCATGGAGCCCCTCGAAGCAACCGCGATCGTGTCCGCCCAGTTGCAGATCGGGATGGTTCTCCACATGCGCATCAACCGTCCGCCAGAGGACGTCGAGCGCGACGCGCCGGTGGTCAATCGATTTCTCGTCAACAACGTTCTTGGCTACGGCCTTTTCGTCGGTTGGCACTATTCGTGCGGATCCAACTACGAAAGCGCATTCTGGCGCCACGCTCGCGACCACGTCTGGCCACGACACCGCAAGGCGGCGAACCCCGAGGTGACGGGTTGCGACGCGCTCCGCAAGTTCGACGAGATGATCGAGCTGATGAACCGGCCGGTCATCGACAAGGAGGACTGGAATCGGATGTGCGCGGTCCCCCTCACCAGCTATGCCCAGATGTCTCAGGGTCTTGGCTGCTAGCCCGCATATTTCACCGATTTCCTGCTGCGGACGCCGATCCGCTCGCGGTGACAGGGCGTACTCCCTCAAGCCGCTTCACCGTAGGTACGGCTACCTGCTGCGCTCCGCAGTCCCTGCTCCGCTTGCAGGCCGAGCAATCCATCCATCGATTGCCCGCTCGCCGGGACGAAGCGCCACTGGCGCTTCGTCTGTCTCCGGCTCGCCCTTCAGCAGCGCGAAGCGCTCTTGCGGTCCGTGCGCCTTGTCACAGCGGCATCTTGACGCCCTCGCGACGAAAGTTGGTGAGATATGCGAGCTTGCCCCGGACCCGTTTGACATGGTCGGTATCTTGCTGTAAAACCTACGGAAAACGCGGCAGGAGTTCGGGTTCCGAATCAGGCGGGATACGGCCCCGGCTCGCGTTTTCCCCCTGCTCCACGAGGAAGGATGACACCGGAATGGAACGAACCGAATCGAATGCGCTGAGCGGCGTGCGCGTGCTGGATCTCACGCAGTTCGAGGCAGGACCCTCCTGCACCGAGGCGCTCGCCTGGCTCGGCGCGGACGTGGTGAAGGTCGAGAATCCGGCCGGCGGCGACCAGGGCCGGCGGGCCTCGACCGACACGCCCGGGCTCGATTCCCACTACTTCCTGCTGCTCAACGCGAACAAGCGAAGCCTCGTCTGCGATCTCAAGTCCGAGGAGGGGCGGTCACGTCTCGAGGCCCTCATCCCGAAGGCGGACGTCTTCGTCGAGAACTTCGGACCGGGCGTCATCGAGCGGCTCGGGTTCGGCTGGGAGCGGGTGCGAACCCTCAATCCCCGCATCGTCTACGCGAGCGTGAAGGGGTTCTCTCCCGAGAGCCCCTACGGGGACTTCCTGAGCTTCGACATGATCGGCCAGGCGGCCGGCGGCGCTCTCGCCATCACCGGGGAGGAGGGCGGCCGTCCGCTCCGCCCGGGGCCGACGATCGGCGACACGGGAACGGGCCTTCACTGCGCGATCGGAGTCCTCGGCGCCCTCGTTCAGCGCCAGCGGACCGGTCGCGGACAGCGGGTGGAGGTGGCGATGCAGGACGCGGTGACCAACTACTGCCGGATTTCGTATGCCCACGTGCTGTCGAAGGGCACCGCGCCGCCTCGCACCGGCAATCGGGTCGGCCTCGGCCTCACCGCCCCGATGGACGTGTACCCGTGCAAGGGCGGCGGCCCGGACGACTACTGCTACATCTATGCCACGCGCGCCCACAACGGCCACTGGGAGCGGCTCCTCGGCGCAATCGGCCGCGAAGACCTGCGGGACGATCCGAAGTTCGCGAGCCCCGCCCTTCGCGGGCAGCACCGCGAGGAGGTCGATGCGCTCGTCGCCGGCTGGACGAGGACCCGCCCCAAGGACGAGGTCATGCGGACCCTCGGCGCGGCCGGAGTGCCGGCCGGCGCGGTCTACGGCACCAAGGAGCTCTGGGAGGACGAGAACATGCGCGCGCGCGGGCTCTTCGCGACGGTGGACCACCCCACCCGGGGGGAGGTCACCATTCCCGGATGGCCGGTCCGGATGTCCGACTCGCGCGTCCCGGTGACGGCCGCGCCGCTCCTCGGAGCCGACACCGAGGCGGTGCTCGAGGAGTGGCTCGGGGAGGACGCGCGCGAGCGCGCGGACCCGGGACAGGAAGCCGCCTGATCCGCTCCGGACTCACGGGAGCAGGAAGCGGCCGAGGTTTCCGGCGACGAGGGTGAGCCAGCCCGCGAGGGCGAGCCAGGGGCCGAAGGCAAAGGGCCCCGGCTTCGCGAGTCCCGCGCCGATGCCTCCGAGCGAGGCGAGGAGGACGATCCCGGGCAGGGTTTCCCAGCCGAGCCAGGCGCCCAGCATCGCGGTGAGCTTGAGGTCACCCGTGCCGAGGCCTTCCCGGCCCCGCAGGCGACGGTAGGTCCGCTGCACGAGCCAGAGGACTCCGTAGCCCGTCATCGCCCCGAGCACCGAATCCTCCAGGGTCGTGAGGTACCCTCCGGCGAGGTTGAACCCGATGCCCGCCCAGAGCATCGGGAGGGTGATTGCGTCCGGCAGGAGACGGCGTTCGAGGTCGATGAAGGCGAGGGCGAGGAGCGCCCAGGTGAGGACGATGGCCCCCGCGGCCGGCCAGCCGGCGCCGAAGCGCCAGGCGCAGACGGCGGTCGCCACCGCGCACAGCAGTTCCAATACCGGGTAGCGGACGGGAATCGGGGCGCGGCACCGCGCGCACCGTCCACCCAGCAACGCGAACCCGGCGAGGGGAACGAGCCCGTACCAGGGAATGGGCTGACGGCAGCGCGGGCAGTGCGAGCGGGGGGTCGCGAGGGTCAGGCGGTCCGCGGAGCGGGGGTCCGGGCCGTCGCTCCCCGACTCCCTGCGCCACCGCTCCTCCAGCATGAGGGGGAGCCGATGGACCACGACCCCGAGGACGCTTCCCGCCACGAGGCCGGCCGCGGCAGCGAGGAGTACGAACACCTCAGTCGAGCCAGATGAGGGTCGCCATCCGGCCGGTCACCCCGTCGCGCCGGTGAGAGAAGAAGCGTCCCGGGTCGCTCGCCGTGCACCATCGACCTCCGTGCACGGAGCCGACGCCGCACCGTGCGAGCCGCCCTCGGACGATCCGTTCGAGGTTTGCCCGCCACCGGTCCGCCCGGTCCGCCCGGCGGAACGCGGCATCCGCATCGGGGTCGCCGGCGAGGATCGCATCGCGGACGTCGGGACCGACCTCGTAGCGTTCGGACCCGATGGCGGGGCCGAGCCAGGCGAGAAGCTCGGCGGGAGGCGCCCCGGTCGCGCGCACCCCCGCTTCGAGGATGCCGGCGGCGATTCCCCGCCAGCCGGCGTGCAAGGCCGCGACCACGGTCGCGCCGCGGTTGCAGAGCAACACCGGCATGCAGTCCGCGGCCAGCACGGCGCAGACGATTCCGGGCTCGTGCGCGACGCTCCCGTCGGCCGGAGCCCTGTTCGTTTCCGCACCCGCTTCCACCACCCGCGCGCCGTGTCGCTGGGAGAGCCACCGCGGTTCCCGCGGCAGCTCGAGCTCATCGCGCAGCCGCGCCCGATTCCGGGCCACCGCCTCGTGTTCGTCCGCCACGTGGTCGGCGAGGTTGAGGGTTCCCCAGGGACCGTCGCTCGTGCCGCCGGTGCGCGTCGACGACGCGGCGCGCACCCGGCCGGGGGCCGGCCAGTCGGGGATGATCGGGTGCACCCCGTCGCTCCGGCTCACGTCTCCTCCACGCGCGCGCCGCCGCCCTCCGCGGCGAGCGCGGCAAGGAGCGCCCGCAGGTCGTCCGGCGGCGGCGCGGTCCACTCGCACTCCCGCCCGGTGGCCGGGTGGGCGAGAGCGAGCCGCCGGGCGTGCAGCGCCTGCCGATCGAATCGGCGGAGGGCCTCCCGGAGGCCGGGAGCGACTCCGGCGGGCGGCCCGGTCCGCCCGCCGTAGTCCGGGTCGCCGACCACCGGGGAGCCGAGGTGGGCGAGATGCACCCGGATCTGGTGGGTACGCCCGGTATCGAGGCGGACCGAGAGCGCGGTGTGGGCGCGGTATCGGCTCTCGACACGGTAGTGGGTGATCGCCGGTCTGCCGCCCCGCCGCACGACCGCCATCCGGGTCCGGTGGACGGGATGGCGGCCGATCGGGGCATCGATGACCCCGCCCGCGATGACCCGGCCCCGGACGACCGCGAGATACTCGCGGCGGACGGTGCGCGCGGAGATCTGTTCCACCAGCGACTTGTGGGCGGAGAGGGTGCGGGCGACGACAAGCAGACCGGTGGTGTCCTTGTCGAGGCGGTGCACCACGCCCGCCCGGGGGACCGCGGCGAGCCGGGGGTCGTGGTGCAGGAGGGCATTGACCAGGGTCCCGTCGGGTCGGCCGGCCCCCGGGTGGACGACCAGTCCGGCCGGCTTGTCGACGACGATGAGGCTCTCGTCCTCGTGGAGGACGGCGAGATCCATTGGTTGGGCGGGGTGGAGAGCGGGAGCGGAGTCCTCCACCGGTGTGGCGAGCTCGATGAGGGCGCCCGCTTCGACCGGGTCGCGGGGGCGTCGGCGGCCATGCTGCACGGTGGCGAGGCCGTCCCGGATCCACCGCTGGAGACGGGCCCGCGAGTACTCGGGCGCGAGCGCGGCGAGAACGACGTCGAATCGTTTGCCCGCCAGCTCCTCGGGAACCGTGAACCGGGCGGGCGGTTCGGGTACCCTATCGGCCATGAAGAGACATGCGGCCTTGTCCGTCGTTTTCGCGATCCTGCTCGCCGCCTGCGCGGGTCGCGGCGACTCGGGCGATCCCACGCGCAATTGGTCGGAGGCGGAATTGTACCGCCAGGCGAAGGAGGCCCTCGACGAGGGCGACTTCGAGACGGCAATCGACTACTACGGGAAGCTCGGCGCGCGCTTTCCCTTCGGGGACTACGCGGAGCAGGGCCAGCTCGACCTCGTGTACGCGTACTACAGGTTCAAGGAGCCGGAGTCCGCGATCGAGGAGGCGGACCGCTTCATCGAGTTCAATCCGAGGCACCCCGAAGTCGCATATGCCCACTATATCAGAGGGTTGGTGAACTACAACCGCCGTTACGGGTGGATCGACCGGTGGCTTCGAATCGACCGGGCGGAGCGCGATACGAGTGAGCTCGCGGCCTCCTTCGACGCTTTCGGAACCCTGGTCGAGAAGTTCCCCGACTCGCGCTATGCGCCCGATTCGAGGAAGCGGATGCTCGATCTCCGGGACACCCTCGCGCGGCACGAGCTGGTGGTGGCGAAGTTTTACGTGGGGCGGGAAGCCTGGGTGGCCGCGGCGAAACGGGCCGAGAACGTGGTGAGCCGGTTCCCGAGCTCTCCCTCCGTGGCGCCCGCCCTCGAGATCATGGTCCGGGCATACGGGGAGATGGGCCTCGACGGACTGGCCGCCGACGCGCGTCGCGTGCTCGAGGTCAACTTTCCGGACCGTCCCGGCTCGGGCTAGCCGTACCTCGCGGTGACCTCCTCGAATCGCCCGTCGCCGCGCCGCGCCCGCGCGGCGCCATCCGCAGCGACGCCCGCCGCAGGAGCTCGGTGGGATATCCGGGCTAGATCGCCTGCGCGTCCCGTTCCCCGGTACGGATGCGCACCACCGTTTCCACCGGAAACACGAAGATCTTCCCGTCCCCGATCTTGTCGGTGCGGGCGGACTCGGTGATGGCCTCGATGCAAGGGTCGACCTGGTCGTCGTCGACCACGATCTCGAGCTTGAGCTTGGGGAGGAAGTCGACGACGTACTCGGCGCCCCGGTACAGCTCGGTATGCCCTTTCTGGCGCCCGAACCCCTTGGCCTCGGAGACGGTCATGCCCGCGACGCCGATCTCCGACAATGCCTCGCGGACGTCGTCGAGCCGGAACGGTTTGATGATGGCGACGATGCACTTCATGCGGAATGGCGACCTTGCGGGGGAAGACGGAAAGAGCGGGAAGATTGTAGCCCAAGCGAGAATCGGTGCGTGAACCAGAAGGGCCTCACCGTCATCGAGCTGATGATCGTGATTGCGATCCTCGGCATCCTCGCCGCGGTCGCGATGCCGGCCTGGCGGGACTACCTGGTGCGGGCGAAGATCCAGCAGGCGGCGGACGCCGCGGCCCCCCACCGGGCCGCGCTCGACCGGGCGTGCCGGGACACCCGGCTCGAGGGTGCCGGTCATGACGACCTGGGACTCGATCCTCCGGAGGCGTGGCACGGCGAATACACGACCGCGATCGCCGCGGCCGGGGTGGGGCCGACGGCGGGGACCGTCACCCTGACCCTGACCGACGTCGGCGGCGACATCGAGTCGGGCGGCCTCCTCGTCCTCGCCGGAACCTGCGACGCTGGACGGATGACCTGGACCGCGGGCGGTGGGGACGTTCCCGGGAAGTACCTGCCCACCCTCCCCTGAGCCGAGCCCCGATATGCGGGCTAACCCCGCGGGCGGGGGTCGGCAGGCCGGGCCGGCGCAGCCTGGTTCGCGACGGGACGCCCGCCGTCACCGCGGCTTCACGGCTGAATGCAGCGAAGCGTGTCCCGGAACAGCCGGCGGTTGGTGGCCACGACCTCGCCCCGTTCCATGAAGTCCTCGCCCCCGTCCGGGGCGGACAGCAGGCCGCCCGCTTCGCGCACCAGGAGCACTCCGGCCGCGAGATCCCATGCGTTCAGACCGACCCCCCAGAAGCCGTCGAACCGCCCCGCCGCGACGTAGGCAAGGTCGAGCGCGGCGGAGCCGGTCCGCCGGCGGATCACGCCGCGACGGGAGAACGGCGCCCCGGCTCCGCCCTCGAGCCGCGGTGGCACCGACAGGGCGACCACCGCCTCGGCGAGGGTATCGTGCCGGCTGACCCGGATCCGCCGGTTGTCGAGCTGAGCGCCCCAGCCCCGGGTGGCCGTGAAGAGCTCGTTGCGGCGCGGGTCGTAGATCACCGCGTGCTCCAGGCGCCGGCTCCGGCGCACCCCGATGGAGACCGCGTAGTGGGGGATCTCGCGCAGGTAGTTCGCGGTGCCGTCGAGAGGATCGACGATCCAGATCATCTCGTCCTTGTCCTTGCCCGGCCGCGCGCCGCCTTCCTCGCCCAGGAACCCGTGGTCGGGGTAGAACTCGCGCACGGTGGAGACGATGGCGCGCTCTGCGGCCCGGTCCACCTCGGTGGCGAAATCGCCCCGGCCCTTGCGGGACACTTCCAGGT
>JAJECB010000322.1 GCA_022822245.1 Gammaproteobacteria bacterium | reverse complement strand
CCCGCCCCGCGACCAGGCGCTCGCGAGGGCGGCGGCGACGGGCACCTCCGGCCCGTCCCGGCCGTCAAGGTCCGCGGCCATCGCTCCGAAGTGCCGATCGATGTCCGCGATGTGGCCCTGCCGGCAGAGATCGTCGAGCCGCGCGACGCTCATGCCGGGTCTCCCCGGAAGAGCCGGTCGAGACCGTGCACGAAGGACGCCGCCGGCCGGTCGAACCAGACCCCGCGCTCCGTCCCGGCGGCGGGGTCCATGCCCCGCACGAAGAGGTAGAAGACGCCCCCGACGTGCCGCTCGTAGTCGTAACCGGGGAGCCGGAGGCCGAGATGGCGGTGCAGGGCCACGAGGTAGAGGAGGTACTGGAGGGGATACGCGCTCGCGCGCATGGCCGCCGCGACCGCCTCGCGCGAATAGTCCTCGGGCGCCGGCCCGAGCCAGTTCGACTTGTAGTCGATGACGTACCAGCGCCCGGCGTGCTCGACCACGAGGTCGACGAACCCCCGGAGGAAGCCGTCGATCGGCGGCGGGGGCGGCTCGTCCGGACGGCCTTCCGGCGACGGCGCGAACGGGTCCCGGTAGCCGTTCTCCTGAAGGCTCGCCCCGAGCCGGGCCCGATCGAACCCGGTGACCGGAAAGGCGAACTCGAGCTCGACGAGCCGCGGGACCGGATCGGCGAGACGGAACCCCGCCGAGCCACCAGAACCCGGGGATGACCGCGACGCGCCCTTCGCCCCGCTTGCCGGCCCCGAGTCCGGCTCCTGGAGGCGTACCGCCCGGGCGCGCTCCACCATCGCGCGGGCGACGCCCCCCCACTCGAGGCCGAGGTCGAAGTCGGCGAGCGCATCCCGGCAGATGGCGTCGAGGTCGCGTTCCGACTCGGTCTCCCTGTCGAGCTCCTCGAAGATGCGATGCAGGCAGCTCCCGGCCATGGGGCCGCGCGGGAAGGTGAACGGGTCCCGGCGTTCCTTCTCCTCGACCGGAGACGCCGGCTCGGCCGCCGGTTCCGCGGCCTCGTGCTGGTCATGGTCGGGGCGATCGACGTCGGGTTGGGCGACCGGCGAACCGGACAGCCCGGCCGTCGCGGTGAGGGCGGAAAAGCTCGTCAACTGCCGGGTGCGCCGGAGGGGGCGGTCGAGCCTTCTCGCCGCGAGCCCGGACGGAGGCAAGGCGGCGAGCACCGTCGGCCGGGCTGGCCCGTCCGAACCACCCGACACTTCCACCGAGACCAGATCCGGGCGCGAGCCGGCAAATGCCCGGACTTCGGCGTGCAGCGCCTCGTCGGTCAGCCCGGAGAAGCGGAAGGTCGTCGCGGCGACCGCGGCGTCCACGGAATCGAGCCCCTCGCCACCCGCTCCCCCTTCCCCCGCGCCGGACGGAACATCGGGGCCGCCGGCCGCACTGCTCCCCTCCCGGTGGAGAAGCCAGGCGAGGGGGGCATGCTCCGCCGCCCTGACCTGCCCCCAGGTGACCACGCACCGGTACTTCGCGCGGGTGAGCGCGACGTAGAGGAGTCGCAGATCCTCGGAGAGCTCCTCGCGCCGGGCGAGAGCCCGAGCCGTCTCGTCCGGCTCGAGGTCGAGCACCTCCCCGTATCCTTCCGCTTCCCCTTCGTGGTACGCGGCGTGCTCGTCCCGGTTCAAGGCCGGATCCCGCGCGTCCCAGGCGAACGGAAGGAAGACGAGGGGAAACTCGAGGCCCTTGGCTCCGTGCACGGTGAGGATCCGCACGAGCTCTTCGTCGCTCTCGAGCCGGAGCTGGAGATCTTCGTCTCGGGTTCCCGCCTCCGCCCGCCGGCGGCTGAACCAGACCGCGAGCCCCGCCGGCGCCGTCCGCTGCTCGGCCTCGGCCGCCTGGAGGAGGTCCGCCAGGTGCCGGACGTTGGTGAGTCGCCGCGCCCCGTCCGGGTAGCGAAGCAGGCGCGCGGCGGCGCCTTCGGCCTCCACGAGCCGCCGAAGCAGGGGGCCTATCCCCCTCGACTCCCAGTCGGAGCGCCAGGTCCGCAGCCGCTCCGACCATCGGCTCCACGCGACTTCGTCCGTTTCGAGAGCGAGCAGCCCGGCTGCGTCGAGCCCGAACAGATCGCCCGCGAGCGCGCCCCGTTCCCTTGCCTCCCGCCCGGGCTCGGCGAGGGCCCAGAGCAGGCGTTCCATCTGCTCCGCTTCCCGGGACTCGAACACGCTCGTATCGCCCACCTCGACGCTCCGGACGTTGCGCTCGCGAAGCGCGTCCGCGACGCGGCGGCCCTGCGCCCGGGTGCGGACGAGCACCGCCACGTCCGCGCCGGTGAGCGGCCGGCCCTCGAGGACCGCCCTGCCCTCCCCCGCAAGCGAGAGCAGCCGCGCGATCTCGTCCGCCGCCGCGCTTGCCGCAAAGGGCGCGGCCTCGCCCTTCGTCCATCGTTTTCCGTCCCGCCTCGCCGGAAGGAGCCGAAATGCGAGGGGCCCCTCCCCGTCCGTTCCCTCGATCGAGAGCGGTTCGCCCTCCTCGCGCCCTGGTGCAACCGGCGGGTACCGGATCTCGGGCACGACGAACGGGTTGGAGCGGGCGAAGACCGCGTTCAACGCCTCGACGAGGGCGGGCACCGACCGCCAGTTGCGGTCGAGCGAATGCCTCGCGTGGGCCGCCCGGCTGGCCCGAAGGTACGCGAAGACGTCCGCCCCCCGGAACCGGTAGATGGACTGCTTGGGATCGCCGACGACGAAGAGCCCGACCGCACCGGCCGGGCCAGCGGCCGGTCCGGACCCGAAGGCCGCTTCCCGCCCTTCCACCGGCGACAGATCCGGCGGGGCCTCGTTGCCCGCCGCCTCGACCGGCACCGCACCCTTCGCATCGTCCGGTATCGCCGCCTTGGCCTGCTCCTCCGAGTCCTCGCCTGGCGGGCTCCCGGTCGCATCGTAGATGCGCATGAACACGTCGGCCTGGACCGGGTCGGTGTCCTGGAACTCGTCGATGAGAGCGACCGGGTACTCCCGCCGGATCCGTCGAGCCAGGCGCTCCCCGCCGTCGCTTCGAAGTGCGCGGTAGAGCTCCAGCAGAAGGTCGTCGTAGCCGAGAAGCCGGTCCTCGAGGACCCGGCGGCGGACCAATTCCGCGGCCTCGACAAGGACTTCGCGGCGCACCCAACGAAGCCAGGCGGCGAAGGCCGTGCGAAGCTCCGCGGACGCCTCCTCGAGTTGATCGAAGGCGGCGAAGAGCGGGTTCTCCGGGAGCGTCTCCCCCTTCTTGCAGGCGTCCGCGAGGGCGGTCGCTCCATAGCGCCCGAAACGCTCCGGCTCCGGCAGGAGCGGCTCCGGGTCGTCGAGCAGAGCCTCGATGGAGGCGAGCTCCCGCTCGACCCGCGGGCGGGCGTACCGGCGTCGATTCAGCCAGTTGCCGTCCAGCACCTCGGCGCGGAACCGTTCCCGGTGGCGATCCCATTCGGCTCGGACCTCGTCCAGAACCCCCTGCCACGCCGCTTCCCGGGACTCGACGGGAACGTCGAGCGGTTCCCCCCCTTTCAGCCGAAGGTCCGGCTTCGCCCGCCACTTCCCGACCCAGCCGGCAAGGTCATCGGGCCGGAAGCCGTTGTCCACCGCGTAGCCGGCGAGCACCCTCGAAGCGGGGTAGAGGTTTCGGCGCCAGAAATCGTGCGCCGCGCGCGCGACGCTCTCGGCGGCATCGCCGCTCACCTCGAAGCCGAAGGGGAAACCGCCGTCGAAGGCAAGGTCGGCGAGCACCCGCTGGCAGAAGCCGTGGATGGTGAAGACGTTGGCGCGATCGATGTCCTGGAGGGCCGCTTCGAGGCGCCGGGCCGCCGCCTCCGGATCGAACCCGGCATCTTCCCTCCAGCCGGCGAGGAGCTCCGCCGCCTGAGAGGCTTCCGGGGCCTCCCCGGCCACGACCGCCCGATGGGCGGACCGGAGGGTGTCCCGGATCCGGTCGCGAAGCTCGGCGGTCGCCGCCCGGGTGAACGTCACCACCAGGATCTCGTCGAGCCGCCGGTGGCCCTCCACCACGAACCGGGCGACGATGCCGGTGAGCTCCCGGGTCTTCCCCGTACCCGCGCTGGCTTCGATCAGGGTCATGCCGCCCGCGCCGACGACGAGCCCCTCCCCCCACACTCCGGTGACGACCGGCGTGTTCATTGCAGCGCCTCCGCGAGGGGAACGAGAAGGCTTGCCGCGAGTTCCTCGAAGTCGTCGGTCAGCGGATCGCGGCCGTCGTGGACGAGCTGCAGGTAGGAGTCCCGGTCGACCTCTCCTGCACGGCCCCAGGGACCCGGGCCGCCGGACCACGCGATGCGGGCTCGCTCCTGGGCGTCGGCCCGGCTTTCGCCCTTCGCAAGCACGCTCGCGTAGGCGAGCGAGGTCTCGGGGAAGAAGGGGAGCGGGGCGGAACGCCCCTCCCCCCAGGCCCGGAGCCATTCCGCGAGATGCTCTCCGGCATCCTCGGGTTCCGGGAAACGGGTGCCCTTCGCCGCCCCCTTCTCGAGGGAGAGCGCAAGCGCTCCCGACACCTCGGAGCCCGCCGCAGCGAGGGCAAGCTGGGTGAGCCGGATCGCGATCCGGTCCCGCGCCCGGAGCCGCCCCGGCCGCCACCACACGAGACCCGCCGGCCCGACGTTCTCGACCGATCCGACCACGCGCCAGCCGTCCACCTCGACGTCGATCTCGACGGGCGGCGCCTCGAGCCCGCCCCGGTGAGGGTCGAGCGCCCGATGGAGGCCTTCCACCTCCTCCCAGACACGCCCGTGCACGACGCCCCCGAGGGCCGCCTGGGGCAGGCGCCCGCTTCCTCGCTGCAACGCTTCGTCGCGGCGGCGCGTGACCCCGGCGTGCATGCGGTCCAGGATGTCCGCACGGAGCCAGTACCGTTCGAGGGAGTCGAGCTCGAACGGCTCCTCGTCCTCGAGGCTCGCGTCGTCGAGCTCGAGCCGCACTCCGAGCCGCTCCCGGAGGAACCACCGGACGGGGTTCGCGAAGAACGAGACGAGCTCGCCGAGGGCGACCCGGCGTTCCGAACCCTCGGATTCCGGGGGCTCCGGCAACGCCGCCTCGAACCGCGCCGGGCTCCCGGACCGCGCCTCGTCCGACACCAGGGAACGGGCCGCCTCGCACATCGCCTCGGAGTAGCTGAAGAGCTCCTCGCCGCTTCCCGCGCGCGACTCCCCGGCCGGACCTGCAGCCTCCGCCGCCCCGGAGCCCGCGAAATAGCGGGGGCTGAACGGCTGCAGGGGGTGCCTCGTCTCGAACGACCCATCCGGAAACCGCTGCCCGAGGTAGTCCTTCAGCTCGTCGACGACCGCGGCGGGCGGAATGGAGGCATCGTCGCGCTGCCCGCGCCCCGTGTAGCTCACGAGGAAGGCGCGGCGGGCGGCGAGAAGGGCCTCGAGGAAGACGAAGCGATCCTCGTGCCGGACGTCGCGATCCCCCCGCCGGGCGGGACCCGCCGCGACGAGGTCGAACGACGGAAAGGACGGCGAGCGGGGGAACGCACCGTCGTTGAGGCCGATGACGCAGACCACCTCGGCCGGGAACACCTGCCCCGGGGTGAGGCTCGTGACCGTCACCGCGTCGGCGAGGCGGACCGCCTCGCGGGACGGCGCTTCGGCGAGCTCGAGGAGCACGTCGTGCACCACGTCGCTCCCGATCGGAACGTCGGTCCCTCCCGCCTCGCGCTCGAATGCGCGGACGAGGCCCCGGACCTCGCTCACCTCTTCCGCGACCGCAGCCGCGACCCCGCTCCCCGCCCCGGGTCCGATTCCAGCCCCGGCCGCCGGACCCGCATCGCCCCCGGCGAAGAAGCGGCCGAGCTCCTCGTGGAGCACCCGGCCCCATTCGCGGGGAGGCCGCTCTCCCTCCAGCCGGGCGCGCAGGGCGAATACCGCCTCGCACCAGGTGACGAAGCGCCCGAGGAGGTCCGCCTCGTCCGCCCCGGGCTCGAATCCGCCCGCCCGGGGAGGGCAGGGAACGACTCCCGCGAACAGCTCGTTCGGATCGGGGAGCGCATAGCCGAGCAGGAGACGCCGGAGCCCCTGCCGCCACGCGTGGTCCCCGGTCGCGGGAAGCCCCTCGGCCGCGCGGTGCCCCGCATCCTCTCCCCAGCGGATGCCCGCTTCGCGCACCCAGTCACGGATGGCCGGAAGACCCGACGTCGCGATGCCGAAGCGGGCGCGCACCGCCTCCGCGTCGAGCGGGGCGAGCACCGCTTCCGCCCCGAGTCGGGAGCGCCGCATCGCGAGCAGCTCGAAGAAGGCGCGGACCGCGGGCGAAGCGGCGGAGCGCCGGCGCGCCACGTGGAACGGGATGCGCGCCGCGGCTCCGAACACCGCCTCCACCGCGGGGCCGTGGACCTCGAGGCTCGGCGTGAGGACGAGGACATCGGCCGGCCCGATGTCGGGGTGGGCATCGAAGAGCCCGAGAAGGCAATCGTGCAGCACCTCGGCCTCGCGCACCGGCGAATGGCAGACGTGGATCCGGATGGAGTCGCCGCTCGCGCCCGCGCCGTCCCGCCCCGTGCGGCGTCCTTCCACGCCCGCCCCGTGCGTATCGGCGCCGGGCGCACCCGAACGCGGTGCATCGCCTTCCTCCGGATCTGCCCCTTGCCCGCCGGGGCCCGACTCCGTGCACGCCGCCTCGTCCGCCGCCCCTTCGGAAGCGAGGCGGAGATCGAGCACGTCCCGCTGGACGGCAGCCAGCCGATGCGCCCCCTCCGGCCGCACGAAGCGCTCCTCCCCGTCGTCGCCGGCCACCTCCACGAGCGAGTCGAAGGTGTCGCGGCCGCTCCGCCCCCACGCGGCGAGGAGCTCGTTGCCCTCGGTGAGGTACCGTTCGGCGGGGTCCGCGCCCTCCGCCCGCCGGCCGATCTCGCGCCGGGAGTAGATGTCTCCCCAGTACTCGCGGCACGGGTTGAGCACGAAGAGGCGTAGCTCGATCCTCCGGCCGATTGCGCCCAGCACGTCGAGATAGGAAGGCGAAAGGGCGGGCACCGCGAAGAAGGTCGCCCGGAGCGGCCACCCGTCCGGCCGGGGGCCACCCTCGATCGCCTCGCGGAATGCGTCGATCGCCCCCACCCAGTGGGCGGTGGATCCCTCCGCCTCGACCACCCGCCGCCAGAGCCGCGCCTGCCAGTTCGGAGCGTCGCCACCCTCCCATGCGCGGACCCAGTCCGGCCGATACACCACGCACCGGTCGAACACCCGGGCAAGACGGTCCGCGAGCGCGAAGCGCTTGCGCGGGTCGCCGTCCGCGAGGTAGCGCCGGACCGCCCTTCCCTCCCGCTCCTCCTCCGCGAATCGCGGCAGGACCTCGTGGATCCGCCAGCGAAGCTGGGCCGGCGCGAACGGCTGCTCCGTCGGCAACCCGGGGACGGCGCCCCGCATGACGGACCATGCGAAGCCCGCGGGCAGCTCGAACTCGAGGTTGGCGGCGATCCCGAGCGACCGGGCGAGCTCGAGCGACAGCCACCGCCCGACGGCGCGGTGCGGCACGACGATGCGCTCGGGCGCGAACGGGTCCCCGGGCTCTGCACGCACCAGCTCCGCGAGCGCCGCGGCGAGCGCCTCCAGCCGATTGGAGTGGATGATCCGCAAGCCCCGGCTCACCGTTCCTCGTTCGCGACGCCGTTCGGCACGTGCCCGATGGCGGCGACCCCGCGGGCCGCGTCACAGTGGCAGCGCTGATCGTCGAAGAAGATGTCCGCCCCGAAGGCGCGCAGGAACTCGCGCTTCTCGCTTCCCCCGAGGAAGAGGGCTTCGTCGATGCGAATGTCCCACGCGTGCAGGGTGCGGACGACCCGTTCGTGGGCGGGGGTCGCCCGCGAGGTCACGAGGGCGGTCCGCACGGGGGCGGACTCCATCCCGAACTCGGTCTGGAGGCGATGGAGGGCGGCGAGGAACCCCCGGAACGGCCCACCGGGCAACGGCTCGCGCGCCGCCTCCTGCTCGCTCCGTACGAAGGTGTCGAGGCCGTGGGCCCGGTACACGCGCTCCGCCTCGTCGGAAAAGAGAACTGCATCACCATCGAACGCGATCCGCAACTCACGTTCGCGCGGAGGCGGCTCTCCCTCGTCCGCGCCTCCCTCGCTCGGGAGCAGGATGGCCGCCGCGTGGCTGCCCCCCAGGGCCTTTCGCACCGCGTCCCCGTCCGCGGAGAGAAAGAGCTCCGCGCCGAACGCGCCGAGATAGCGGTAACGGTCCATTCCGCCCGCGAACACCGCGCGCCGGATGTCGAGCCCGTACCAAGCGATCGAGTGAAGCACCCGGAGGCCGGCGTTCACGCTGTTTCGCGACAGGAGCACCACGTCCACCCGCCGGCGGCGCGGCTCGAGATCGTTCAGGGCGAGGAGCTTTCGCACCGCGGCGAAGGCGGGGCCCTTGCCGAGCACTTCGGTCTCACGGGCCGCCTGGTAGCGGGCGTACGCATCCACGCCGTCCCGCGTGAACACCCGGTGGCTCTCCTCGAGATCGAAGAGCGCCCGGGAAGAGATGGCGACGGTGAGGACCGCGGGCGCGGGTTCGACCCGGTCGAGGAGGAGCGGCGGCTCGACCTCGGGGGCGCTCCCGCCCTCCAAGATGTCGAACACCGGCGGTGGAGACGGCGGTTCGGAGCTCCGTCTCGGCTCTGGAAGTGCAAAGGGAAGCAGGTTCATGGGCGCCATTATCGGCGCCGAGTGGCTCACTACGTGAGCTTGTAACTGAAGCTTCCGGTCATCGGAGAGGGGGCATTCCCCGGTTTGCGTGGATGCCGGTCGAACATCTGCGGGCGAGCGTGCGTTGCTGTGTCGAGTGGACGTCTAACGACCGCATCGTCGACCGCTAACTCGGAAAAATCACCGGTTTTCGTCGCGAGGGCGCCAAGATGCTTGCGGTAGCGGGCCGCACGGACCGAAAGACGCTGAAGGCGTAGCTGATACTAGCGCTTACGCGCTGTCGAAGCGGCTTGA
>JAJECB010000039.1 GCA_022822245.1 Gammaproteobacteria bacterium | reverse complement strand
GGACGTCGCGGCCGGAATTCGCGCCGAAACGCGCTCCGGCGTGGCCGTGGACGCTCCCGCCCCGCTCAGTCCGCGACCCGATAGAGGTTCTTCGAATACCAGTTGTTCTCCACGTTGTCGTAGGGCCAGCCCCGGATGTCGGCGGAGAGGAGGAACGTGTTGGCATAGTGGTAGATCGGCACGATGGCCATGTCGCCGGCGAGGATCCGCTCGACCTCACCGTAGATCGCGGCCGGGTCCTCCGCCGTCTTCGAGGCCCGCATCAACTCGTCCACCCGCTCGTTCGAGTACTTCCCGTCGTTCGACCCGTGGGTGGTGGTGAGGAGGTCGAGGAAGGTCGACGCCTCGTTGTAGTCGCCGCACCAGCCCGAGCGGGCCACGTCGAACTCCTGGTTCCGGCGGATGCCGATGTAGGTCTTCCACTCGAAGTTCGCGAGCGCCGTCGTCACCCCGAGCTTCTGCTTCCACATCTGGGTCACCACCGTCGCGATCTGCTTGTGGCTCTCGGAGGTGTTGTAGATGAGCTTCAGGGTGAGGTCTCCGACCCCGGACTCGACGAAGAGCCGCTTCGCCTCGGCGTCGCGCTCCGCCTGGGTGAGCTTCGCGTAGGCGATGTCCGGCATCTCGAAGCCGGCGGTCTTGAAGTGGGTGAAGTTGTAGGCCGGCCACTGGCCGCCCTTGAGCACCTGGCCGACGATGACGTCGCGGTCGATGGCGAGGGAAAGGGCCCGCCGCACCCGCACGTCGCGAAGGGCCGGGTTCCCGCTCGCGGTGTGGTTGAAGGCGTAGTAGTAGGAGCAAAGGCGCGGCACGCTCGTCGCCTCGTCGGGCAGCTCCGCGCGGAGGGCCGGGTACTGGCCGGGCGGGAGGGGCTCGAGGTGGTCGAGCTCCCCGGCCCGGTAGCGGGTGAGGGCCTGGTTGACGTCGTTGATGACGAGGCCGGTCACCTTCTCGATGATCACCCGATCGGCGTCCCAGTACATCGGGTTCCTGACTCGCCTGTGGTACTCGTTCAGCACCACCTCCTCGAGCACGTAGGCGCCGTTCGACACCATGTTTCCGGGGGCCGTCCAGTCCGCCCCGTGGGCCTCGATGGTCGCCCGGTGGGCGGGAAAGAGGGTCGCGTAGGTCGTCATCGCCGGGAAGTAGGGGAGCGGCGTCGTCAGCTTGACCTCCAGGGTGTGGTCGTCGACGGCCCGCACCCCGAGATCCGCGGGGTCCCTCTCGCCGGCGAGGATCGCCTTCGCGTTCACCATCTCGGTGAGCTCGAGATACCACCCGTAGGGCGAGGCGGTCGCGGGGTCGACGGCCCGCCGCCAGGCGTAGACGAAGTCGTGCGCGGTCACCGGATCCCCGTTCGACCACCTCGCGTCCTCGCGGAGGGTGAAGGTCCAGGTGGTGTTGCCGTCCGAGGCGGCGTAGCCGGTCGCCGCCCCGGGGACGAGGCCGCCCTTCGCGTCCTGGCTCAAGAGCCCCTCGAAGAGGTCGCGGATGACGTGGAACCCGGAGACGTCCTGGTTGAGCTGCGGATCGAGGGTGGGGAACTGGTCCAGGAGGCGGTAGGTGAAGGTCTGGTCGTCGGCGAGCGCCTCGCCGGTCACCGGGTGGGTCCCGGCCGCGAGGGCGGACCCCGGCGCGCCGGCCACGAGGGCGAGGGCGAGACCGCCCGCGGCGAAACCGAACCTGACGCGCCTCGGCGACGACTTGATCTCCATGGCTCTCTCCTCGAGGGCTCCGGTTCGCATCCGGGCGGCCCCGGGTTCGGACTCGTGACCGCGAACGCCCCCCGGACGGGCCGCCGCGGCTCGATGCGCGCAAGGTCGAACCCGGGTCCGAGGGCGGCGAACGGGGCAAGAGTAGCCACGCGAGGCGCGGAGCGCCGGTGCCGGGACTCGATCGGTTGTGGAAGCAGGACTCGAAACCTATGAATTCCGCGCAGATGCGAGCGTCGGCGAAGGTATCGCTGCACGTGCCCGCAACCGCCGGAGAAACGCGTTTCCGGACCGGTGCGGGGCGAAGCACGGGCGCCGCGGAGCCCCGCGACGAGCTCTCACCGGGCGCGGCGCCCCCGCCCGCCCCGGCCGGGGTCCGTCAGGCGAGGAACGGCAGCTTGAGATCGTGTTCCCGCGCGCAGGCGACGGCGTCCTCGTAGCCCGCGTCGGCATGGCGCATGACCCCGCTCGCCGGATCGTTCCACAGCACCCGCTCGATGCGGGCCGCGGCCTGTTGCGTTCCGTCGCACACGATCACCATCCCGGCATGCTGGGAGAAGCCGATGCCGACCCCGCCCCCGTGGTGCAGGCTCACCCAGGTCGCGCCGGACGCGGTGTTGCGCATCGCGTTCAGCATCGGCCAGTCGGAGACCGCGTCGGAGCCGTCGATCATTCCCTCCGTCTCGCGGTTCGGGCTCGCCACCGAGCCGCTGTCCAGGTGGTCCCGGCCGATCACCACCGGCGCCTTCAGCTCGCCCGACGCGACCATCTCGTTGAAGGCGAGGCCGAGCCGGTGGCGGTCCCCCAGCCCGACCCAGCAGATGCGCGCGGGCAGGCCCTGGAAGCGGATGCGCTCGCGCGCCATGTCGAGCCAGTTGTGCAGGTGCGGGTGGTCCGGCATCAGCGCCTTCACCTTCTCGTCGGTCCGGTAGATGTCCTCCGGGTCCCCGGACAGGGCCGCCCACCGGAACGGCCCGATGCCGCGGCAGAACATCGGCCGGATGTAGGCCGGCACGAAACCGGGAAAGTCGAAGGCGTCGTCGACCCCCGTCTCGCGCGCCATCTGGCGAATGTTGTTGCCGTAGTCGAGGGTCGGCACGCCCCGGTTCCAGAAGTCCAGCATGGCGCGGACCTGGACGGCCATGGACGCCTTGGCGGCCTCGATCGTGCCGCCCGGATCCGCACGGCGCCGCTCCTCCCACTCGGCGAGCGCCCAGCCGGCCGGGAGGTAGCCGTTCAGCGGGTCGTGGGCGCTCGTCTGGTCGGTCACCGCGTCGGGCCGCACCCCGCGCCGGACCAGCTCGGGGTAGACCTCCGCCGCGTTGCCGAGCAGGCCGACCGAGACGGGCGCGTTGCGGGCGCAGGCTTCCTCGACGATCGCGAGCGCCTCGTCCAGGTCGCTCGACTGCCGGTCGAGGTATCCGGTCTGGAGGCGCATCTCGATCCGGCTCGGCTGGCACTCGACCGCGAGCAGCGACGCGCCGGCCATGGTCGCGGCGAGCGGCTGGGCGCCGCCCATGCCGCCCAGCCCTCCGGTCAGGATCCAGCGCCCGGAGAGGTCCCCGCCGTAGTGCCGGCGGCCGACCTCGACGAAGGTCTCGTAGGTTCCCTGGACGATCCCCTGGCTCCCGATGTAGATCCACGAGCCGGCCGTCATCTGCCCGAACATCATCAGGCCGAGGCGGTCCAGCTCGCCGAACTTCTCGAGGGTCGCCCAGTGGGGCACGAGGTTGGAGTTGGCGATGAGCACCCGGGGAGCATCGGAGTGGGTGCGGAATACGCCGACCGGCTTCCCCGACTGGACGAGCAGGGTCTCGTCCGCCTCGAGAGCCTGAAGGGAAGCCACCATCCGGTCATAGCACTCCCAGTTGCGCGCCGCCCGGCCGGTGCCGCCGTAGACCACCAGCTCCTGCGGCCTCTCCGCCACCTCGGCATCGAGGTTGTTCATCAGCATGCGCATCGGCGCCTCGGTCAGCCAGCTCCGGCAGCTCAGCTCGTCTCCGTGCGGGGACCGGATCGCCCGGCGGTTGTCGAGGCGGCTCGATTCCGTGCGGTCGTCGTTCACGGCATTGGCTCCGGTTGCGCGCGGCGCGGGCCGGCGAGGCCCCCTCCGGCGTTCGAGGGCCGGCCTTCGCTTCCGGCTAAAGCGCGTTGCAGGGCCAGCGAAGGGTCCGCCACATGTGCGAGGCGGGGGTGTTGTCGTTGCCGAGACCCTCGGGGGGCTGCCGGAACTCGCGGCCGATGACATCCTCGAACTGCTCGAGCTCTACGTGGACGTTCGGGTCGAACGAGTAGAGGTCGTTCACGCAGATGATCCGGGCCGACATGTACCACTTGTGCCGGCGCGCCTCCTCGTACGCGGCCACGACGTAGGGCTCGGGCCGGTAGTCGTCGCCGAACAGCATGCGGTAGTTCTCGGGGTACGCGTAGCCGACCGACTCGTCGGGGAAGAACCGGAGGGCCTGGTGGGCGCGGATCGCCCAGCTCACCTCCTCGTCCACGTAGGGCTCGACGAGCTGCGCCCCCCAGTAGCCGTGGTCGGTGCGGATGAAGCCCGCGACCGCGATGTCGTGGAGGAGGCAGGCGAGCACCATCTTGTCGGAGAGGCCGTTCTTCTGCGCGAGGTTCGCGCTCTGGAGGAGGTGGGCCTGGGGCGCGACCGCGAAGCGGCAGCGGAAGAAGTCGACGAGGGTCGGCTTCTCCGGCAGCGGCGGCAGCCGCGGGTCTTCCCCCATGAGCATGAGGCCGCCGAACGCGCGCTCTCCGAGGGTGCGCTCCCCGTCGGCGAGGTGGTAGAGGAGCGACTTGCCGACGATGCGCTCGCCGAGCTCCTCCATCTGGCGGTGCTCGAGCTCGTCCGCGCGCTCGGACAGGGTCGGTGCGTCGCTCATCGGGCTCTCCCCATCGGGTGCGTCGGGACCACCCGGCGAGGCTAGAGCGGGGGTCGGGTGGCGTCAACCGCCGCCCGGTTGCCGGCCGGCGAGACGAGGCGCACGATCAAGGAGACGGGCGAGAGCCGAGCGGGACCGACACGACATGAACGAGAAGACTTCGAACCGGACCGGCGGGGCCGCCCCGGGGGCGGATCTGGCGGACTTCGTGGCCGCCCTTCCGAAGGCCGAGCTCCACCTGCACATCGAGGGCACGTTCGAGCCCGAGCTCATGTTCACCATCGCGGAGCGGAACGGGGTCCGGCTGCCCTACGGCTCCGTCGAGGAGGTGCGGGCGGCCTATGCCTTCTCGAACCTGCAGGACTTCCTCGACATCTACTACGCGGGAGCGAGCGTGCTCCTCGAGGAGGAGGACTTCCACGACCTCGCCTCCGCCTACCTCGCGCG
>JAJECB010000355.1 GCA_022822245.1 Gammaproteobacteria bacterium | reverse complement strand
CACTACGTCGAAGCGGCTTGAGGGAGTACGGCCAGTCACAGCGCATGGATCGGCGTCCGCAGCAGGAAATCGGTGAATTTTGCGGGCTAGGTGCCCCCGGGCTTCCCGCCCGCGTCAGGTCGGACGCCGGCGGCGTGAGAGGCGGTGACAGGAACCGGAGACGCAGAGATGACGCGTGAACGGAAGATCGAGGCGGTGGTCGGGCTGTTCGTGGCGGCGGGCTTCGCGGCCCTGCTCATGCTCGCGGTACGGGTCGGCAACCTGACCCTCCATTCCGACTCCGGGTCGTACCAGGTGACCGCGCGCTTCGAGAACATCGGCGGGCTCAAGGTGCGGGCGCCGGTCTCGATGTCAGGCATCCGGATCGGCCAGGTGGTCGGGCTCGGCTTCGATTCCGAGACCTACGAGGCCATCGCCACCCTGGAGATCGAGGGACGGTACGACCGGGTGCCGGCCGATTCCTCCGCGAGCATCTTCACCGCCGGACTGCTCGGCGAGCAGTACATCTCGATCAGCCCCGGGGTGGACGAGGAGTTCCTCGCTTCGGGAGACGAGATCGGCCTCACCCAATCGGCGATGATCCTCGAGCGGCTGATCGGCCAGTTCCTCTTCGACAAGGCGTCGGGCGGCGATGGCGACTGAACGCTTCGGCATCGACGGGGACGGCACGGTGCGCGTCTCGGGTCCGCTCACCTTCGACACCGTGGAGGCGATGCGGGCGGCGGCCCGCGCAGGTGTGGGGCCGGAGCGCTGGCGGGAGGAATCGCTCACCTTCGACCTCGGCGGGGTCGAGGCGGCCGACAGCGCCGGGCTCGCCCTGCTCGTCGCGTGGCAGCGCACCGCGCGCCGGGAGGGCGGGCGGATACACTTCCGGGGCACGCCCGCCGCCCTGAGGGCGATCGCGGGCCTCAGCGGGGTGGACGGCGAACTGTTCGGGTAGGAGGACATGGACGAATTCGATATCAAGCGGCTCATCGAAGCCGGGATTCCGGGCGCGACCGCGCACGTGGAAGGCGACGGCCGGCACTTCCGGGCGGTGGTGGTCGCGGCGGCGTTCGCGGGGCTCACGCGGATCCGCCAGCACCGCCTGGTCAACGACACGCTCCGCGAGAGCTTCGACAGCGAGGCCCTCCACGCCCTCTCCATCGAGACCTGGACGCCCGAACGGTGGGCCGAGAACAACCGCTGAACGACCGCCGGCAACCGCCGGTGGACAAGCTGATCGTCTCGGGGGGCGTTCCGCTCCACGGCGAGATCCGTACGTCGGGGGCGAAGAACGCCGCGCTCCCGATCCTCGCCGCGACCCTGCTCGCGGACAGCCCCATGACGGTGGGGAACCTGCCCCACCTGCACGACATCACCACCACCATGGAGCTGCTCGGCCGCATGGGCGCGGACCTCCTCCTCGACGAGCGCATGGAGATCCACGCGAACTGCGCGAACATCCGCGAGTTCACCGCGCCCCACGAGCTGGTGCGGACGATGCGGGCCTCGATCCTCGTGCTCGGCCCCCTGCTCACCCGTTTCGGGCGCGCCACCGTGTCCCTTCCCGGGGGCTGCGCGATCGGGTCGCGGCCGGTCAACCTGCACCTCGACGGACTCGTTCGGATGGGGGCGGAGGTGCGCCTCGAGAACGGCTTCATCCACGCCACCGCGCGGCGGCTCGCGGGGACCCACCTCGTCATGCAGCAGGTGACGGTGACGGGGACCGAGAACCTGATGATGGCCGCGACCCTCGCGAAGGGCACGACGGTCATCGAGAATGCGGCACGCGAGCCGGAGATCGTGGATCTCGCCAACTGCCTCAACTCCATGGGGGCGCGGATCGACGGCCACGGCAGCGACCGGATCGTGATCGAGGGGGTGGAGACCCTGTCCGGGGCGCGCTACGCGGTCCAGCCGGACCGCATCGAGACCGGGACCTACCTCGTCGCGGCGGCAATGACCGGCGGCCGGATCATGGTCAAGGACGCGCGCCCGGACCAGCTTCGGGCGGTGCTGGACAAGCTCGCGGAGGCGGGCACGGAGGTGACCACCGGGCCGGACTGGATCGGGGTGGACGCCGGGGTGCGGCCGCTCTCCGCGGTGGACGTCACCACTGCGCCGTTTCCCGCGTTTCCCACCGACATGCAGGCGCAGTTCACGGCCCTCAACTCGGTGGCCGAGGGCACCGGCACCATCCGCGAGACGATCTTCGAGAACCGCTTCATGCACGCCTACGAGCTGCAGCGCATGGGGGCGGACATCGAAGTGCACGGCAACTTCGCGGTCACCCGCGGGGTGGGGCGACTGACCGGCGCTCCGGTCGCCGCGACGGATCTCCGCGCCTCCGCGAGCCTCGTGCTCGCGGGGTTGGTGGCGGAGGGCGAGACGGTGGTCGACGAGATCCACCACGTCGACCGCGGATACGAGTGCATCGAGGAGAAGTTCGCCCAGCTCGGAGCGCGTATCCGCCGGGTGCCGATGTGACCGCGTCGGCGGAGGAAGGGCTGACCATCGCGGTTGCGAAAGGGCGCATCCTCCGCGAGACGATCCCCCTGCTCGCCGCGGTCGGCATCGTGGCCCGGGAAGACCCGCTCAAGACCCGCAAGCTCATCCTCGAAGCGGACGTCGCGCCGGTGCGCCCGCCGGTGCGCCTCGTCTTCCTCCGGGCGCAGGACGTGCCGACCTACCTCGAGTACGGCGCGGCGGACGCCGGCATCGCGGGACGGGACGTGCTCCTCGAGTACCCCGGCGAGGAGTGGTACGAGCCGCTCGACCTCGGGATCGCGCGTTGCCGGCTGGTGGTGGCGGCCCGCGAGGACGACCCCGGCGGGTCCGCACCCGCGTCGGGCAGCGTCCGCGTCGCGACCAAGTTCGAGCGCATCGCCCGGCGCCACTTCGCGGGCGCCGGGGTCCGGGCGGAGATCGTCAAGCTCTACGGGTCGATGGAGCTCGCCCCGCACGTCGGACTCGCCGACCGCATCGTCGACCTCGTCGCGACCGGCGACACCCTGCGGGCCAACCGCCTCAAGCCGGTGGAGCACATCGCGGACGTGAGCGCCCGCCTCATCGTGAACAAGGCGTCGATGAAGATGAAGGCGGCCGCCGTCAAGGAGCTCGTCGCGGCGCTTCGCGACCAGGTCGAGCCCTCCCGGTGAACGTGCGTCGCCTCGACAGCCGGGACGCCGGCTTCCGGGCCCGCCTCGCCGCCCTCGCCGAGTTCGAGGCGCCGGATGTCGAGACCGGGGTGCGCGCGATCGTGGAGGACGTGCGCCTCCGCGGGGACGCCGCGGTGGTCGAGCTCACGAACCGCTTCGACGAGCGCGAGGTCGCCGCCTGCGCCGAGCTGGAAGTTCCGCCGGCCCATGCCGTCCGGGCTCTCGATTCGCTCGAGCGGACGCTGCGCGAAGCGCTGGAGGCGGCGGCGGCGCGCATCCACTCCTTCCACGAGCGGCAGAAGGGGGAATCTTGGTCCCGCGCGGAAGAGGACGGCACGGTGCTCGGGCAGCGCGTGGTCCCCCTCGACCGTGCCGGCATCTACGTGCCGGGGGGGCGAGCCGCCTACCCCTCCTCGGTGCTGATGAACGCGATTCCGGCCCGCGTCGCGGGGGTGGGGGAGCTGGTGATGACCGTGCCGGCTCCGCGCGGCGAGCTCGACCCCGCGGTGCTCGCCGCGGCCCGACTCGCCGCCGTGGACCGGATCTGGACCATCGGCGGCGCGCAGGCCGTCGCCGCCCTCGCTTGGGGAACCGAGAGCATTTCCCCCGTGGACAAGATCGTCGGGCCGGGCAACGTCTGGGTGTCGACGGCCAAGCGGCTCGTGTTCGGGCGGGTCGGGATCGACTCGGTGGCCGGCCCGTCGGAGATCCTCGTGATCGCGGACGGAACCACACCCGCCGAGTGGGTGGCGGCGGACCTCTCGGCCCAGGCGGAACACGA
>JAJECB010000455.1 GCA_022822245.1 Gammaproteobacteria bacterium | reverse complement strand
TCCATGCACTCGATGGACAACTACTACGTGAGCAAGCTCCTGCCCCTGATGCGGGAGGCGGAACTGACAGCCATCGCCAACCCCCTCATCAATATCTCGATCCAAGGGCGCCACGACACCTACCCGAAACGCCGGGGGATGACCCGGGTGAAGGAGATGGCGGCGGCGGGGATCCCCGTCGCGCTCGGCCACGACTGCGTGATGGACCCCTGGTACGGCCTCGGCAGCCACGACATGCTGGAAGTCGCCCATATGGCGGCGCACGTCGGGCATATGACCGGGGTGGACGAGATGCGAGCCCTCTTCGCGGGCATCACCACCACCGCGGCCGCTGCCCTGCACCTCGACGGCTACGGCCTCGAGCCCGGCTGCCACGCCGATCTCGTGGTCCTCCAGGCCCGCGATCCGGTCGAGGCCATCCGCCTGCGCGCGACCCGGCTCCACGTGCTCCGGCGCGGCGCGATCATCGCCCGGACGGCCCCGGAGGCGGTCTCCCTCGCGCTCGGCGACACCCGGCGAACGGTCGACTTCCTCGCGGGCGGACGAGAGCGGGCATAGCGACGCGTGGGCTCTTCCCCCTGACCGACCACAAACTCGCCCGCCGAAGGCAGGAGCGAATCAGGCCATACCGACGGCTTCGACGTGGCGCAAACCGCAGGGCGATTGCGACTCCCGCGATCCCCTTGGCCAGTGGCTGCTCAAGGCCAGAGATCGCCAAGGCTGAACGTGATCGCATCGAAGGGGCGGATGTTGACCGGCTCATCGTCCTTCGCGTTTCCGATCAGCACCCACTCGCCGTCTCGGAGCTCGAAGGCTTCGAGCGTTCGATCCGTCGGGTCGACGAGCCACAGGTGTCCGACTCCTTCGCGGGCATGGATCGGGCGCTTGCCATGGAGGTCGAGTCTGCGCGTCGAGGCGGACAGCACCTCGCACACCCAGTCCAGAGCGAGGGTCACATAGGCGGTCTCGGGATAGTCCGGCATCCGTTCTCGGCGCCAGCCCCCGAGGTCAGGGACCACGATGTCTTCGCCGAGGTGCAGCTCCGGTTCGTCGACGATCCACCATCCGCCCGGCCCGTCGGCGTCGTAGTCGAAGGGACCTCCGATCTTGGCACCGAGCGACGAGCTTGCACATGCATGAGGCATCGCGGGGCGCGGGTGCGTGTAGAGCGTCCCGTCGACGATCTCGGCCACCCGATGCGCGGGCGCGTCGATCACGTTCTGATAGGTGGCCCGGCGGGTCTGAGTCGCCTCGGGCTTGGGTGCGGCCGGGCTCATGGCGCCCATCTTGACTCCGATTCAGTCTCCCGCCGAGCGGGTCGGACCGAGTCGCGGTGAAGGGGCCAAGAGGTGATGGGGATAAGATGGCGAGCGCCCCAAGGCACGACGATTCGAGACGACGAGGAGTGGCGGCGGCATGGAGTACCGGTATCTCGGGCGGACCGGCGTTCAGATCTCACCGGTCTGTCTCGGCTCGGACGACTTCGGGGACGGCACGGCGCCCGAGCTCGCCGAGAAGCTCATCCTCCGGTCGCTCGACGCCGGCATCAACCTCATCGACACCGGGAACCTCTACGCGGGGGGCCGGAGCGAAGCGATCATCGGGAAGACGCTCGCGGCGAGCGGGCGGCGGCACGAAGTCCTCATCTCCACCAAGATCGACCACGCGCCGCGCCGGCTCGGGGTGTCGCTCGACGAGCACGTCCCGCAGCTTCCGCCGAACGTGCAGGGGAACTCGCGGCTCAACATCATCCGGGCCTGCGAGCTGTCACTGAAAGCGCTCGAGGCCGATTACATCGATCTCCTCCAGGTCCACCGCTACTACCCGCAGTACCACATCGAGGAGACTCTGGGCGCGCTCACCGACCTCGTCCGGCAGGGCAAGGTGCGGTACGCGGGCTGCTCCACGTTTCCGGCCTGGAAGCTGATGCACGCCCTCATGTTGAGCGAGATGAAGGGCTACGTCCGCTTCGTCAACGAGGAATCCCCCTACAACCTACTCGACCGGCGGATCGAGAACGAGCTGGTGCCACTCGCGCGGGAGCAAGGGGTGGGGCTGCTCACCTGGTCGCCGCTCGCCCACGGCATGCTGACCGGCGCCTACGCGGACGCGGGGACCTACCCGAAGGGCACGCGGGCCGGGCGGCGGGGCGCGTTCTACGCGGCCCGAATCACCGCCGAAGGCATCCGGGTCGGCCGGGAATTCGGCGAGCTCGCCCGCGAAGCCGGTCTCAGCCCCGCCCAGCTCGCGGTGCTCTGGTGCAAGGACCAGCCGGGGGTCACCGCGCCGCTCATCGGGGCGGGCAGCCTCGCCCACCTCGAAGACCTGCTCGCGGTCATGGAGATGTCGCTCGACGACTCGCTCCGGGCGGCCTGCGACGCGCTGGTCCCGCCCGGCACCCACGTTGCGAACTTCCTCAACACCTCCGGCTGGATGAAGACATCGATCGGCTGACCCCGCCACGGCGTCCCTCGTCGAGCGGGGTCAATGGCGCAATCCAACCGTTGTCCATCGAACAAGCAGTGTGCTCGTAGCCAGCCGGTGTCGGATGCACACAGGAGGGTTGCGCGGGCGCGGATATCGGGCGCAACTTCAGCTTCCTGATTTGCTGCCATCGTTCGCGACTATTTCTCGTATCACCTCGGAGACCTCTCTCGCGCTCCGCCTCAGCAACTCGATCTCCTCCTTCGTCAGCATACGGGGTGCGGGCGAGGGGCCGATCTTCCGGTAGAGCAACGCAGCGGAGGGCGTGAGCGAAACGTCCTTGTCACCGATCCTCACGGTTTCGACCCTGTTCTTGTTCGCGTTCATCGAGTTGGTTCCTTCCCGCGGCTCGTGACCGAACCGGACTTGCCGGTCGGGGTGACCACGCCGGCCGCCCCGCTGCCGTAACTCTCAGTTCAGCCGGGGGGTTGGCCAGCCTACCGCTCTGACCTGCCGAAGTCACCCGCCAAGCCTTCGTTTTCCGAGGTCGACTCACGCTGTCTGGAGAGGGGGATAGCCGGCCCTCTCCTCCGGCGGGAACGGGGAGAGTGGCATCGGTCGAGAGCCTCCTCGCCACCTGGCCGACGCTACTCCTTCCCTCACCCCGACCCCTCTCCCCACGGGAGAGGGGATTTATCTCCTCCAGCGTGAAATGACCTCTCACCTTGCCCGGCCGTACCCGCACATTGCTGGCCACCACCCGGACTTCCCGCGACTCAGTCCTCGGGCGTAAAGAGCCCGAGGCCGAAGTGGCTGCCGAACCCGATGGCGAGCGGCCCGGTGAGCGGCTGCGGGAAGGCGATACGCAGGATGGCCCCCGCGGTGTCGGGCTGCTTCTCACCGCCACGTGAACGGAACCGGTGGAAATGGAGGGCGCGGCGCATGGTTCCACCGATAGCGATACTCTTCAACTCCTCGACCTCCACTCCGTCCGCATCCAGGCCGCGGCGCTTGAGCAAGCGGAGAACCTCGCCCGGGTAGCCGGATGCCTTCAAGTGCCCGGCAGCCAGAAACGGCGTCACGCTCCGCCATTGCTTCGAAGCGGCGAAGATCCGCGCGCTCCCGGCGAAGTCGGTGGGGCGGCCGAAGCCTTCCAGCGCGAGCCGCCATTCCCGCACCGCCGCAGGCTCGGACTCGTCGTCACTCGCTCGTTGCCTCGGCGCGAGCCAGAGTCGGGTGATCCGGTCGAGTCGGGCGCGGACGGCATCGTCGATCCCGCTCTCGATGTAGACCGAGATGTGGTCGATCCAGCCATCCGCATCCGCGTCCTCCGGCAGCCAGAAGGCATGGGGGTGGGCGGGGTCCGCAAGAGGCCGGCCATCGGTGCCCCGACCCGAGATCTGCCATGGCGCGCGGGGAATCGCCCGCCCCGTCGCCTCGTCCTTCCTCCAGCCGAACTGCGCGAGAGCGGCGCGGCGCATGAGCTCCCCGATCCTGACGGCATCTTCGATGCGGGGAAGGGGCCTTCCGGCCACCAAAAATCGCGCGATGGTCGGCCGGTCTTCACTCCGGGAGGCGCGGCGACGCCCGGCGAAGGTACGGGGAATGACGCCAGGGCTCGCGTCCTCGGCGCGCACATGGACGACTTCGTGTGCCGCCGGCGGACGGCTCCATCCCCGATCCTGGTAGTCCGCGGTATCGAGCGCCAACGCATCGACGAGCCGTGCCGGCAGCGTGTCTGCGCCGGTAGCCCTGCTCCGAAACGCCGGTTCGGCTTGGGCGCTACGGGTCTTCGACGAACGCCGCCGCGATGTTGCGCCGACGGTGGTTTCCTGCCCGGCGTTCGCGATCAGGCGCTGTCGTTCGGCCGCATACGCGGCGGGCGAGCGCGGCGCGAGCACGCGCACCGGAGTTCCAGCGCCATCGGCTTCCATGACCCGACAGTTCGCCTCGCCGCTCCATTCGTCCACGGCCCGACATTCCGTCCAGCTCTCGGCGCGGCCGAGATAGCCGATTGACTCGGCGAGGTCCACCGCCAACTCGAAAAGACTCCCGTTCAGGGTCAGGTCGGGCCACGCCGCGACGATTTCCGCCCCTTCCGGCAAATGAACGAACCCGTCGAATACGAGCGCCGTTCTCTCTCTCCCCTTCTCCATCTTGCCCTGCGGCATGTAATGGCGAGTGTGGGCGTGGATCGCGCCCTCGGGCAGGCGGTAGACGGGCGGTGTTTCAGCCAGCGCATCGATGAGGGCGGCGAGATCGTCCTCCGACCAGCGCTCGCGATCGCCCTTGCGCCACCAGGCAGCGACCATCGCGCGCAACAGCCGCCAAGGCTCCGGCGGCCACGCGACGTCCGCTTCGTTGACGTTCCGGCCCCACGGCGTCGCGTGGTAGCGGCCGGCGGGGAAGCCGAAGGTCAGGGCGAACATCCCCCCTACTTCCGATAGGTGACGGTCAGCTCGGGGCTCTCCCCGAAGAGTCCCTGTGCTCGGACGGCTTCGATCAGAGCGGGGAGTTCGGCTTCGAGATCGCCGGTATCCGGAAGGTCGAAGTGCTCGGGGCGCGTGACCGAAATTTGGATGACATCGAGATCGCAGGCGGTGCGCAGCCGCAGGCCCTCGACGAAGAAGCGCCGTATCTTGAACAGGGCCATCGCGATGAGCAGCCGTTCCACGGCATCTCCCAGACCGAACGCCCGAATCTGGCGCAGGTCGAGGTTGAAGAAGGCCGTGATTCGCTCAGCGACCCACTCGCCGCGGGCGAAGGGGACGTTTCCGAAGCCTCTTGCCGTGTCGCCGCTGGGGTTGACGCTGTCGTTCTTGACCCCGCCGCTCGCCGCCTCCCGCGCGTTCGTGGCTTCGATGAACGCGGAGAGCGATCTCGGCAGGCGCAGCCGTCCCCCGGCAAGCTCCTTCTTGGCAAGGAAGACCCCGTGAAGCAGGGCGTTGGTATCGAACTCCAGCAATACCCTGGCAAGCTCTCGCAGATCGACGCGACCGACCTCCATCGCCGCGAGGCGGTGCTTCAGCTGCTCGACGACCGACTTGTCCTTGCCTTCGAGGATGTACGGCGAATTGATTCGATGTGCTTCGAGCACCGAGTTCGTGAGCGCTTTGCCCTTCTCATCCACCACCTTCACGACCGGGAGACCCCTGAGGGGCGCGACCCAGTCGTCGGCGCTCTCGTCCCAGCACACCGCTTCCAGGCGATTCGCCATCGACTGGGCGCTCTCGACGAGCACGATCCGCCCCTGCCCGTCCGGCGACTCGTAGGCGGCATGACCGAGATTGGGGAAACCGGTGGGTTGGAATCGGCTGCCCTGAAGGGGCGTCAGCGTCGCTTCCATGAGCAGGCGAGGCTCGCCGTCGAGCGGAGTCAGATCAAGCGGCATCGGTCGTTTCCTCCATTTGAGAGTCGTCGTCGGGCAACGCACCAGGCCAAGCGCGTGCGAGCAGTGCCTTCAAGTCGCGATCTCCGATTGGAATCAGAAGCGAAGCGGCCAGGCGATCGGCCCGAACGCCGGCGCCGATGCGACTGACCGGGTGACCGAACGAGCCTGACGGATCGAAAGGCGATGCAAGGCCGGAGCCACGCGCACGGTTCAGGGCCGCCCGAACCGCCTCGTCGGTCACTCGCCCGTCCCGGCTGCCGCCGCCGGAGCGTAGTCGGGCGAGCAGTCCCGGTGGCACCGGCAGGCGCGCGCCATCGTCCAGCGCTCCGACGCGCCGAAGGGTCGCATTCGTGGAAAAGATCGGCTTCAAGGCGGCATAGGCGAAGGGCAACTCTCGGACGTGTGAGCCACCGCGTGGCGTCCCGCCTCGCAACCACGCCGGGGCAGCCCAGACCAAGCCGGCGAGCAACGCGGCGCATCTTGCGTCATCGAAATCACCAGAGAGAAATGCCGCCACGTCTGCGGCGCGTACAAAGGCGGCGCCGTCGAGCGGCTTGTCCGGCAGTCCGCGCATCGTCGTCTCGACCATCCGGCGCTCCAATACCGCGTTCATGTTCGAGATGAGGCTTCCGGAGCCCCAGACCACGGTGGGTGGCGTGTCGGTCGCCCAGCCCGGCGTCTGCGCAGAGCCGCACCATTGAAAAAGCGCCGCTCGTCGATCG
The DNA here is from genome assembly GCA_022822245.1 of Gammaproteobacteria bacterium. The sequence goes on along the minus strand of JAJECB010000455.1, from coordinate 5,131 downwards.
GCGCGAAATGGGTCGCCATCGGCAATGCGGGAACGATGGGATTTCCGGAGCCTTCGTCCAGCGGCTTGTCATACGCGGCGGGCACCGGACCCGTCGCTGAGGCACCGTCCGCAGACACAGGCGCGGGCTTGCCGGACGGCGCCAACGGAGGAATCCCGAGGCCGGCGAGGGCGGCCGCGATCCGGAATTCGGGCGTGCCATCGTCCGCCTGCCGAATCCAATCCCGCGACAATCTCGGTGGAGGACTCAGCTCTGCGCGGGCCTTTCGATTCGTGGTCAGCCAGTCGACGAAGCCGCCGATAGCCATCAATGCGCTGCGGCTCCCTTCGGGCGCCCGGGCACCACTCGTCATCCGGAACAGCGAATCTTCCAAGCGGCGTATTGCATGCCGGGCTCGGCTGGGGGACGCCTTTCTGTTTCCGGCAAGCCGCTGCGCCCGTTCCAACCAGTCGCCGGCTTCCAGATCGGCGATCAGGTCCCGGCGTGGATGGTCGGGCGTATCGATCCGGCCGAGTGGAGTCGCTTGATACGGCATCTTGCTGTCGGGTTGAACGATGGAATAACGCTCGAAGCTGTTGATTCCCCGGGCCAGCCCAATCTGTGCAACGGAGCGGGCGGCATCCAGGCCGGTTCGCGCGGTGCGGCGTCCCAAGGTAAGCCTGCCTTCCGAAAAGACTGCCGCGATCTCGAGGAACGCGGCGGGCTTCTTCCACAACGGCGTCCAGATTTCCCCGCGAGGACGATTCGGGTCTTCCGGCGAAAGGTTCCCGGCGGCCGCCGCAATGGGTTCGAAGGTGAACGGGAACGCGCCCCGGCTGCCGCCCTCCGTCCCCCAGCTTCGAGTCAGAGCGCCTGCGAATAAGATGGTTCCTTCCATCGCCAGCACGACCTCCCATGGATTCAGGGGATTCCGGCCCTCATATCCGGTCGTTGCATTGCTTCCGCCCTGACCGGGACTGAACTGACCCATCGTGCCGCGGGAAGGAAGGCGACCTCCGCCGAAAAGCGCAGCATCGAGCGATGATTTTCCAGATTCCGTAGCGGAGCCGTCGTCAACCTTGAACAACTGGGTCAACTCGTCCGCGAAATTGACGCCGAAATCACGACTGCCGTCGTTCCCGCCAGATCCGAGCAATGGCATCGGAGTTTCGTCGGTCGAAAGCACATAACAGGCGTCGATGTATGGGACATGCTCCGGCTCGGTTGCGGACCGCAGGGCCGGAAGCAGTACACTCTTGGATTGCTTCTCCTTCTTCTCTGCACTCCTCCTTTCCTCGTCCCGGGACTTCCTCTCCTCTCCCTGCAATGTCTTCAGTTCGTTCTTGAGCGTCTTTGTCCTCGCACGAAGGCTGTTGAGTCCGGCAACCTCATCGTTGGCACGCGAACGTTCGATGGTCCGCCGCATGGTTGCGAAACGTCGGGCCGAGCTTGCTTCGAACCTGCGCATGAGATCGGCGCCGGCGCGCGTCGATTTCTCCTGATCTTCCCCCTCCAGGAATCCGGCGCGGCCATTCCACGGCGCGATGATCGGACTCGGTGCGTAGTCCTCCAGAAAGAAGCGAAGCACGGCGTCGCGAGTGAGCGCCGTCCTCAGATTAAAGCGCTCGTTCTCCCACCAGCCCCGAGCGTGCGGGTCGGCGGCCTCGCCGCTCAGGTTGTTGGCCGGCGAGGAGAGCAGGCGGAGGACGCCGAGCGCCTTCAGGTAGGACGCCAGCGGCGTGGGGGTGCATCCGTCGAGCACCAGCGGCTCAGGCGTCGCCATGGCTTCCCTCCCGTTCCTTCGCCGACGCCCGCCAGTCGGCGAGGCGGACGATGGTCTCCATCCAGGCGAGCCGGAAGGGGCCGAAGCGCGCCAGCAGATCGCGTGTACGCTCGGTCCAGCTCTCGCGCGTCGCTTCGTCCCAACCGAGCTCCATGATCGACAGGGTGAGAGATCCGCCTGGCCAGCTCTCGCTGGCGCCGAGATCGACGTTCGGCAGCTCGTCGCCTTCCCATACCCCGCGGGCGAAGCGTGCGCCCGCCCGCTCGCCCGTTGGCGCCTGCTCGCGCGGCAGCGCACGGAGGTTCATCCGCACCTTCCCGTGGTGGGCGGCAATCAGATAGGCCACGAGATCGGCGTCACGCGACCAGCGCTCGTGGTCGAGGAACGCAAGGGCGGAGGCCAACTCGTGTCGAAAATAGGCGCGGCCATGTCTCAAGTGCGTCCCGACCGTCTTCGCGAGGAGCCTGCCCCCGCTCGCGTCGGGCTCGGGGAGGCCCCGGCGCATGGTGCCCTGGAAGACCTCATGCGCCTTGCCCAGGCCGTGCCAGCGAGCCGCCCGGACAATGGCACTCCGGGTCTCGGGGTCGACGGCGAGGGCGCGGCAGAGGGCCTCGGCCTCCGCGGCGACGTGAGCGAGATGATCGGTGAGGAGCACCCGCGCTCCGATCATGCTTCGCGGATCTTCGTCGTGGCCCCCCTCGTCCGCGCCCGACGGCGAAGCAGAATCGGTGGCGAGGCCCGCAGAGCTGGCGATCGCCGACGGAACGTGCTTGGGATCGCCCGTGAACCCGATGGATTCATCGTAGCCACCGGCTGCCGTGTCGACGAGCAGGGTCATTCCCGGCCACGGTTCATCCCGGAAGGGCCGCCAGCCGGGCGGCGCGTCGCGCGCCAACCCCTCCGCGCTCCGCCACTGCGGATCGCGTACGAAGACGGGATCGCCGGAGCGCTTCCCGCGTACCTTCCTCAGCCAGTCCTTGGTCCCGCCGATCGGAGCCGCGCACAGCCTCGCCCGCGTGGGGCCGGGGCGGCCCTTCGGCGGCTGAGGAGGACAGGTCGCGCAGGCCGCGCCAGAAGAGGCGGATGTCGGTGTCGTCCGCATCGCGGACGTAAGGGGACACATCGACATTGAAGCCGGTCAGGTCCGGGTCCGTATCGAAGAGATCGTCAAGGTCCTTCCTGCGGATGGCCCGGCGCGGGGGATCGATGGCGTCCGGCGGGGGAAGATGCGCAGGAGCCGCGTCGACCAGTGACGTGAGTCGTTCCCGCGCCTCCCACAGCTCCTCGGCCGCGTAGGGAAGCGCCAGACCGATCTCGGCCTTCTCGTTGTCCGCCTCGCCGAGCAGGTCGATCCAGTGGATGTCGGCGCCGCCGTCGAGCTTCGCGTACCGGTTCGCGCGGCCGAAGCGCTGCACCATGGAGGACCAGGGCGCAAGCTCGGTGAACATGACGGCGGCGGAGATGTCGACACCGGCTTCGACGGCCTGCGTGGCGACCACGATGAGGTCATTCGACTCTCCACCGGTCACCTTGGTCATTTCGCGCTCGCGCTCGGCCGGGCGGAAACGCGAGTGGACGAGAGCGAGCGTCGGCGGCGGTGGCTCGCGCTGTCGGAGCAATCGCTCGATTGCCGCATGGAGGGCTTGCGCTCGCGCCACCCGGTTGACGATCACGAGGGTCATATGCCCGGGACGATGGGAAGCCAGGATCGATTCCGCGACCTCCGCGACATAACGATTGACGTCACCGGACTTGGGAGACGCCGGCGCGACGTCGGAGCGGCGAAGCGTCTTCTTCGCCTTGGCAAGACAAGTCAAGCGGCTGCCCGCCTCCGCCTCCGGATCGACCCGTACCACGGCTTCCGGCGATGGTTCGGCGTGGTCCACGGTCTCGAGCCATGCCGGATCGAGGGTGGCCGAAATCCAGAGGCTGCGGGCGGGGCGGCCGTTCGGGCGATCCGCACTCGCGGCGCACGCGGCCTCGCATCGGCGAAAGGCTTCGAGCTGCACCGAGGTGGCGCGGCCCGCTCCCATGAGCTGCACTTCGTCGAAGACCCACTGGGCGTCGTCGTGAAGCAGCGCGAACTCCATCGGCCAGTTGGTTCGCGAGGCGGCGTAGCCGCGCATGAGCGCGCGGCTGAGGAGCATGTCCTGGGTGCCGACGAGCACGGCCGGGCGTTCCGGCTTCGCAAGCCAGTCGCCCGCCTCGACACCGCCCATGAGGACGTGGACCTCCTCCGGGCCGGGCAGCACGCCAGCGCCGCCCACCTCCGCCGCGAGCCGATGGAACCATTCCTTGACGGCATCCGCGGTCTGCTCGACCAGGGTTCGCATCGGCAGGCACCACACCAAGCGGCGCGGCGTCGTGCCGGGCGAGCGGAGCCGGTGTGCGGCCCAACCAAGGGTGGCGGCCGCCGTCTTGCCCGATCCGGTGGGGGCGATCAGGACCTGGGGCCACTCCTCATCCATGAGGGCCTGTTGCCAAGGGTCGGGCTGCGCCTCCCCGCCGAGGGCGATGCGGTAGATTGCCGCCCCGTCGAGGCCGCTCTCCGCGGGAGACTTCGTCGCCCGGCGTATGGTCGAGCTGCTCACCTCATTCTCCCCGACGACCCACGTAATTCGGCCGACTCGGAGCGCCAGTGTAGGGCGTCACTGGCTCACCACGTGAGCCCCGTCTGCCGACACCACGGAAAAACATGGATCGCCACCCAGCGGCGCTGCACACGCTCTTCTCGGGGCTTGCCAGCCTGTCGATCCGGTTGGACGGGCCGCGGACCGCAGCCGCACCACCCGCACCGGGCTGGAGCGGCCGGTATCCGGTCGAGAAGATTCCCGGCGTCACATCGGTGGAGAACCGGCAGGTTGCGGCCCGATATGCGCGTCTGGGCGGCCGCACTCGCGACCGAGGAAGGTGGCGAGAGAGAAGGTCATGCGTCGCGCGGTCCGGGAGCCATTCTGTTCGACGGCTTCGTCCCGCCGGGAACCGATCGGGGGCAGGTCTCGCGGTGCGGTTGGGAGTATAGTCGGCAGTCGTCTCCTCGGAGCCGAGAGACAACGATGCAGAATCCGCCGGATTCGATGCTCCGCGCAGAGCCGGGGGTCCGCCGCAAGCTGCCCATCGGCATCCAGACCTTCCGCGAGATCCGTGAGGAGGGCTGCTACTACGTGGACAAGACCGCCTGGCTCGCGCGGCTGGTCGACGAAGGCAAGCACTACTTCCTCTCGCGCCCGCGGCGCTTCGGCAAGAGCCTGCTGATCGACACCCTCAAGGAACTGTTCGCCTGCAGCGAGCCGCTCTTCCGCGGGCTGCACATCCACGACCGCTGGGACTGGGACAACCCGCATCCGGTCGTGCGGCTGAGCTTCGGAG
>JAJECB010000390.1 GCA_022822245.1 Gammaproteobacteria bacterium | reverse complement strand
GGAAGCCGTGCGAGAGGCCGAGCGTGGAGCCCGGCCGGAACGCGTCGAAGATGCGCCGGTAGTTCTCGGCGAAGGCGGCGTCGGAGATGAGGAGCAGCGACATGTCGGACTCGCTGATGACCGAGTACATCTCGCCCAGCGTGCCGCCTTCCCTCGTGAATCCGACCGCCTCGGCCTGCTTCATGGAAGACGACCCTTCGCGCAGGCCCACCTTGACCCGGATGTTCGAGCCTTCGAGGGATTCGCGCAGGTTCTGCGCCTGCGCCGGCCCCTGCGACGACCAGCCGATGACGCCAATCTGGGAGATCCCCTCGAACGCCTTCGGCAGCAGCGGAAACAGGTGACGGCCGCCGGCGACGATGGTCTCCTCGCGGTCGGCGAGCGTGATGGTTCGGGTTTCGAATACGTTCGAGGTGAAGGCCACAGTGCAATCCCTCCTGAGGATCCGCGATTCGGACAGGGGCGGGGAGGATAGGCCGAAGACGGGCCGAAGCAAAGGGTGGCGGCAGTGCGCGGTGATCGGCAGGGACCTCGCGGGCATCGAGCCTCGGGCGCGGCCCTCGCGGGTCTTGCACCGACTTGGCCCCAATACGCACCTGCCACACGACTTGCCGGAGTCGGATGGCAGGCCGGAAGGGGCTCTCCATGGCCGTGGATGGCGCCGAGTCTCCAAGCCCCCGAGCCCCGCTCCCCGAGCCGGCAGGGGAGGTACTGGTCTACCTGGTCGTCTCGTAGCTCCGTGACGGAAGCCGCATGAATTCTCCGAGAATGCCGGAACCGACACGGAGTCCGGCTCGCCGATCCCGATTCAGCGCGCAATCCGCGCGACGACGCCTCAGCGATCATCGCCGAGTCCTCCATCTGGACGACCCCCTGGGATTTCAGGGGCTGAAGGAACTTCGGACCGAGCTTCGGATCCTGCAGCAGATCCTGCCCGAGCTTCTTGGTGAGCTTGCGCAGCCGCTCGACGTCCGTGTCGTAGGTCACACGAAGCGGCGGCTTCATCATCACCCAGTCGCGCGAGAAGTTGGTGAGGTGCCGGATCTCGCCGAAGGGAATGGTGTGCAGCGGCCCGTTGTGGTGGCGCAACTGCATGGAGCGGATGGAGATGGCCTCGACCGTGCCGGTCACCGAGCCGATGTCGATGTACTCGCCCTTCCGGGCGCGACCAACCCAATGGGCTGCCATCCCTGGTCTCGCCGCGGGCAAGTTGCCGTGCACTGGTCTCGCCCGTATCTTTTCGCGGCGGTTGTTTGCTGTCAGGGGCGGGAGAAAGCCGGATATGCTGAGCGCGCTGCGCAACGAGAAACGACGACCCTATCCACGCGAGATCTTCTGGGCGGACCTGAAGGCCGGGATCACCCTTTCGGCATCGTACGTACCGACCGCGATGGCGCTCGGGGTCATCTCCGGCATGGGGCCGCTCGCGGGGCTGTGGTGCGGTGTGTTCGTCGGGATCATCGCGGGGCTGTTCGGCGGCACGCGGGCCCTGATCAGCGGCCCGAGCGCCGTGCTCGCGGTCATCACCGCGACCCTGCTCATGGGCCCTGACGTGAGCCTGCCGGAGCTCGCCCTCATCATCGTGATGGCCGGGGCCATCCAGATCGTCCTCGGGCTCACCGGGGTCGGTCGCTTCGTGTCCTACATGCCGCACATCGTGCTGGTGGGGTTCATGTCGGGCATCGGCGTGTTGATCCTCTGGTCGCAGGTCGGAAAGCTGGTAGCGCTCGGCATGGCCGACCTTGCCCTCGCCGCCGGTTGCCTCGCCGTGTTCCTCGCCTGGCCGGGCCGCATCGACAAGTTCATCCCCGCCGCCCTCGCGACCATCGCGATCGGCTGGATCATCTCGCCGTTCGTGCCCGGGATCGAACCGCTGGGGCCCATTCCGGTCGGGCTGCCGATCCCGGTGCTCGAGCTTCCCTCGCTCGACTTCCTGCCGAAAGCCGTCGGGCCGGCGGTGCTGATCGCCCTCATCAGCTCGGTCTACACCCTGATGTGGTCGCTCATTGCCGATACCTTCACCAACTCCCGACACAATCCGAACCGCGAGCTGTTCGGACTCGGCCTCGGAAACGTTGCGGCCGGGCTCGTCGGGGTCCTGCCCGGAAGCGGGACCATCGCGACCATGACGGCGCGCCGCTTCGGTGGGAAGACCGTCGTCACCGGCATCGTCTGCCTGGTCATCGTCGCGGCGCTCATTCTGGGTCTCGGCCCCTATGTGGCGCCGCTGCCCCTCGCGGCGCTCTCCGCGATCGTCATGCTCGTCGGCTGGCGGATGATCGAGTTCTCGTTCCTGCGGAAGGTCCCCCGGATGGACCCGAGGTTTTCCTCGGTCATGCTGCTCGTCATGGGGGTGACCATCTTCGTCGACCCGCTCTTCGCGATCGTGTTCGGCGTCATCGCCGCCAACATCGTGAACGCCGCGCAACTGGAGTCCCTGGAGCTCGACAGCGTGATCTCGACCCCGCTCCTCGACGTCACCTTCGACTCGGAGGCGGCCGACGACTACGAAGCGCGGATAGGACTCCTGGCCTTCCGCGGCTCGTTCACGGTGTCGTCGTCGCGCAAGCTGGTCAACTTGATCGGCACCGACATCCGCGATCACGAGGTCGTGATCTTCGACCTTTCCAGGGCCACGCATATCGACGACAGCGCGGCGCACCTTCTCGCCCAGGTCATCGACCGCGCGAAGCAGTCCCGCACCCAGATCGTCGTCTTCGGCCTGAACGACCGGATCCGGGGACCTCTCTTCGCGTTCGATGTCCTCGACCGGCTCTCCGACGATCGCATCGTCGCGACCGAGAAGGAAGCCAGGGACCTTGCCTGGTCCCTCCTGTAAAGGCGCACGATCAATCCGGGCATCCCTGACGAAGGATGGCGGTCCTCGCCACTGAATCCGGCCGGCGCGATGCTGCGCCCACGATACCCCCGCGTCAACGGCTCTCACGGTCGCCGGCCGTGAAGAGCGGCACCAGCACCGGACGACGCGCAGTTGCCGAGGGCGTTGGCCGGAATCATCCTTGCAATTGCGGTGTTCAATGCCAGAAATACAAGGACAGATGCGAGAGCGGTCCCCAAAAAGACCTTGCAGTCCTCGGTGGAACGTACCTGCTGGTTGACTGCATCATTCTCCTCGCCATCCCGGCGGATGGCGCCGCGTCCCGAAGCGCGATGCGGCGCGCCGAACGTGATTCAATCAAGTCTTGTCAAGGCACAGCTTGTCCAAACACGGCTTGACGAAAATCCGAACCCGGAGCGGACTGCGGCGATGGGGAAGTTCATCGGGCGGAGGGCGGAGCTGGGCGTGCTCTCGAGGGCGTACGGGTCGGCGCGTTCCGAGTTCATCCCCATCTACGGCCGGCGCCGGGTGGGAAAGAGCGAGCTCGTCCTCCGGTTCATGGAGGACAAGCCCGGCGTCTACTACCTCGGGCAGCAGTCCGCGGCCGCGTTGCAGGTCAGGGAGTTTCTCGAGGAGGCCGCCCGCGCGCTCGACATGCCGCTCCTCGCCGAGCTTCGTG